>CAJXAS010000018.1 GCA_913050305.1 uncultured Polaribacter sp.
TCTAAATATAGCAAGATTATGAATGTAAAAGGGAACATTGTAGATATTCTTAATAAAAGAATTTTTAAAGGTGAAGTTGTTACAGAGAATGGACATATTTCGGCTATTCGAGAAGTGAATCACTCAGAAGAAAATTTTATTTTACCCGGCTTTGTAGATGCACATATTCATATAGAAAGCTCTATGTTAGTGCCTTCTGAATTTGCTAAAATTGCTGTTGTACACGGAACGGTAGCTACGGTTTCTGATCCGCATGAAATTGCCAATGTTTTAGGATTAAAAGGAGTTGATTTTATGATTGAAAACGGAAAGAAAGTTCCGCTGAAATTCAATTTTGGAGCACCAAGTTGTGTGCCTGCAACCTCTTTTGAAAGTGCTGGTGCAATTATTGATGCTGATGATATTAAGTTGATGATGGAAAATCCTGATATCAAATATTTAGCAGAAATGATGAACTACCCAGGTGTTTTATTTGATGATGAAGAGGTGCTTAAAAAGATTCAACATTCAAAAAACAACAATAAACCAATTGATGGTCACGCTCCAGGTTTAAGAGGCGATGATGTTACTAAATACATTGCTGCTGGCATTTCTACAGATCATGAGTGTTTTACTTTTGATGAAGCATTAGAGAAGTTGCAAAAAGGAATGAAGGTACTTATTAGAGAAGGAAGTGCAGCTAAGAATTTTGAAGCCTTAATAGCTTTATTACCAGAATATTTCGAAAATATGATGTTTTGTTCAGATGATAAACATCCAGATGATTTATTGTTAGGGCATATAAATCAATTATGTGAAAGAGCAGTAGCAAAAGGAATTGACGTCTTTAAAGTGTTGCAAGCAGCTTGTGTGAACCCAGTAAAACATTATAATTTAGAGGTTGGTTTGTTGCAAAAAGGAGATGCTGCAGATTTTATTTTGGTTGATAATTTAAAGAACTTTAATGTTTTAGAAACCTACATTAATGGAGAATTGGTGGCTAAAAACGGCAAAAGTTTTGTAAAATCTGTTCCTTTTGAAATCTTGAATAATTTTAATACGGATAAAAAGAAAGTAGCAGATTTTAGATTTGAATCTTCAGCAAATAAAATTAGAGTCATTGAGGCTTTAGATGGAGAATTGGTAACCAATCAAATTGAAGCAGCTTCATTAATTGTTGATGGAAATTTAGTTTCTAATACGGCAACTGATGTCTTAAAAATGACGGTTGTAAATCGGTATAAAAATGAAGCACCCGCAATTGCGTTTATTAAAAATTTCGGAATTAAAGAAGGCGCCATTGCAAGCTCTGTTGGGCATGATTCTCATAATATTATTGCCATTGGGGTTTCTGATGAAGCAATTTGTAAAGCTGTAAATTTAATTATAGAAAATAGTGGAGGCGTTTGTGCTGTAAATAATCTTGAAGAAAAAATAGTCTCTTTGCCAGTTGCAGGAATTATGTCTAATTTATCTGCTGAAGAGATTGGCAAAGCATATGCAGCTTTAGATGCGATGGCAAAGAAAATGGGTAGCAAACTAAGAGCGCCTTATATGAGTTTATCTTTTATGGCCCTATTGGTAATTCCTTCTTTAAAATTGTCAGACAAAGGTTTGTTTGATGGAACTTCTTTTAAATTTACGTCGTTGGAAGTGCTATAAGTTAAGTTGGTCTATTTAATGTCTGGTCGCAAACATAACAACATTAAATGTGTTTTTTTTTGCGCCCTTATCATTTATTTTTAATCGATTGATGCTAAGGCATCACCTTATAAAAAGTAACTGAAAATGACATCAAAAATTATAAAAATCGTCTGTTTACGACCAGGCACTATTTAGTTTTAACTACATGCATTCCAAATAATATCATTTGGTGTGGGTGCAGTAATTGCTATTTCTTCTTTAGAAACTGGGTGTATAAACTTTATTTTTCGGGCGTGTAAACTAATGCTTCCATCTTTGTTAGAACGCGGAAAACCGTACTTTAAATCTCCTTTTATAGCACTACCAATATAAGATAATTGTGTTCTAATTTGATGATGCCTGCCTGTTTCTAAATCAATTTCAATTAAAAAATAATTCTCTAATTTTTTAATGATATTGTAGTGCAGGATAGCTTTCTTACTTCCTTCAATTTCTTTCTTGTAGACAAAAGATTTGTTCTTTTTTGTGTCTTTTTTTAAAAAATTAGTAAGGGTGTCTCTAGTTGCTTTTGGCGCATTTTTTACAAGTGCCCAATAGGTTTTGTTAATTGTCTTTTCGCGTAACATTTTATTTAAACGCTCTAAAGCTTTAGAGGTTCTTGCAAAAATTACGATTCCAGAAGTAGGCCTGTCTAATCGATGCACGGTGCCAATAAAAACCAGACCAGGTTTATTGTATTTATCTTTTACGTACTCCTTAACAACATCACTTAACGGTTTATCGCCTGTTTTATCACCTTGGGTAATATCACCAGCCCTTTTGTTTACAATAATGATGTGATTGTCTTCAAATAAAACTTGTAAATTTTCTTTTGTGGAGTTCATAGCACATTTTAATACTACTTTAGATAGGTCTAAAGGTTATTTAAAATCTTTAGCAACATCTTGGTTTACACCATCAATAAAATCTAAAAATTCTTTTCTACCTAAGCCTGTAGAAGATGAGGTTAAAAATGATGTTGGTAATGTTTGCCAAAATTGTAATAATTTCTTCTTGTAAGAAGTAATTTGTTTATTTAGTTTAGAGCTTCCAAGTTTGTCTGCTTTTGTAAAAACAATACAAAACGGAATTTGGTTTTCACCTAAAAACTGCATAAAATCTAGATCTATTTTTTGAGGATCATGTCTTGAATCTATCAATACAAAAGTACATACTAATTGCTCTCTTTCTTTAAAATAATTTTCTATAAAATATTGAAAAATTACTCTTTTCTTTTTAGAAACTGAAGCATAACCATAGCCAGGTAGATCTACTAAAAACCACTCTTCATTTACTTTAAAGTGATTTATAAGCTGTGTTTTTCCTGGTTTTCCAGAAATTTTAGCTAAATCTTTCCGCTCCATTAACATGTTAATTAATGAAGATTTACCAACATTAGAACGTCCTATAAAGGCGTATTCTGGCATTCTTTCTGGCGGCGCTTTGGTAACATTACTGTTACTCATTATAAACTCTGCTGACTTAATTTTCATTAGATTATATGTTTCTAGCAATCAGCCATTTGTGAAGAATTGTATTGAATTCTAAAGGTGTCTCCATCATTGCAGCGTGCCCACATTTGTCAATCCAAAATAAATCAGAATTAGGTAAAATTTTATTAAAATCTACAGCAACTTCTGGAGGAGTTACAACATCTTGTTTTCCCCAAATTAAGCAGGTTGGTTGTTTCATTGCAGGTAAGTCAGCCGACATATTGTGTCTAATAGCGCTTTTTGCAATTGCTAAAGTTCTTATTACAGAACTTCTATCATTTACTATTTTAAAAACATCATCCACCATTTCTTTCGTTCCAATAGCTGGATCATAAAAGACGCCTTGTGTTTTTTCTTTGATATATTCATAGTTTCCTCTTTTTGGGAAACTATCTCCCATAGCTTTTTCATATAAACCAGAACTTCCGGTTAAGACTAGTGCTTTAACTTGTTCTTGATTGTGTTTTGTGAAATACAAAGCAATATGACCACCTAGAGAATTACCTAATAAGATAGCGCTATTTACTTTTTTATGCTCCATAAATTCTTTTAGAAACCCAGCTAAACTTTTAACGTTGGTTTGTAAAAGAGGAAGGGAGTAAAGGGGTAGTTCTGGGATTAATACTTTGTAACCATTTTCGGAAAAATGTTTAAAGGTATCACCAAAATTACTTAGGGCGCCCATTAAACCATGTAAAATAATAATAACAGGTCCTTCACCCGCTTCTGCATATGTAAATTTCCCTTCGGTTTTCAACTGGTCAATCATCGTTCAATTCATTTTACGTAATGGCAAATGTAATTCTTTTTTATAACATAATTCTCGTTTTACTAAATCACTCGAAATCATATTTTGAGACTAGTCTTGTCTGCAATTGGTGCAGAAAAGCAATAAGTTGTTAACAATGTGGTAAAAAGTGGTAAGAAGTGGTAAAATTTATATATTTTTGATATCTATAAAAACTTATTTATTCGTGATAAATTTAATTGGCACATATGAATGCAAGGCAGATGCGAAAGGCAGGGTGATGTTCTCATCTGCGCTTAAAAAGCAGTTGCAACCAATTATAAATGAGGGATTTGTAATAAAAAGAGCTGTTTTTCAACCTTGCTTAGAATTGTATTCTATGGAAGAGTGGAGTTTAATGATGGTTAAAGTTAATAAGCTGAATAAGTTTGTTAAAAAGAACAATGATTTTATTAGAAGATTTACAGCAGGTGTAAAAATCGTTGAATTTGATGCTGCGGGTAGGGTTTTAATTCCTAAAGATTTATCTGAGTTCGCTGGAATAAAAAAACAAGTTGTTTTGTCTTCTGCGTTGAATATCATAGAAATTTGGGATAAAGAGAACTATGAAAAGGCAATTGATGATGCTGCTTTAGATTTCGCTGATTTAGCGGAAGAGGTAATGGGAAATACAGAATTAGATGAATTATCATAGTCCAGTTTTATTAAAAGAAAGTATAGACGCTTTAGCGATTAAAGAAGATGGTGTCTATGTAGATGTTACGTTTGGTGGTGGCGGTCATTCAAGGGAGATTTTGAGTAGACTTGGTGAAAACGGAAGGTTGTTTGGTTTTGATCAAGATCCAGATGCATTAGAGAATGTAATTGATGATGCTCGTTTTACTCTGATTCCAGAGAATTTTAGATATATCTCAAGATTTCTGAGGTTTAACGGTGTGAAGAAAGTAGACGGAGTTTTAGCAGATTTAGGTGTTTCTTCTCATCAATTTGACGAGGGGGAAAGAGGTTTTTCTACTCGTTTTGACGGTGACTTAGATATGAGAATGAATCAGAAATCTAAAATTTCTGCAAAGGAAGTTATTAGCAGTTACTCTGAAGAAAAATTAGCAGAGATCTTATTTTTATATGGTGATTTAAGGAACTCAAGAAACATAGCTAAAACAATTGTAGAAAAAAGACAAGAAGAAAAAATTGAAACAAGTTTTCAGTTAAAAGAGGCCCTACAAAAATATTTACCGAATGCGGTAGAGCATAAAATATTAGCACAAATATTTCAAGCCATTAGAATTGAGGTAAATGAAGAATTAGAGGTATTGAAGGAGTTTCTTCTGCAAATGCCAAATTTATTAAATAAAGAAGGACGGTTAAGTGTTATTTCCTATCATTCTTTAGAAGATAGATTAGTAAAAAGATTTATTAGAACAGGTTTATTTGTTGGTGAACCAGAAAAAGATGTTTTTGGAAATGTAGAAGTTCCGATGGAGAAAGTAGGAAAGTTGATAGTGCCAAAAGCAGCCGAAATAAAAGTAAATAATAGATCTAGAAGCGCAAAACTTAGAATTGCTACTCTAAAAAGGAAAAAGTAATAAGATGTCTAAAATTAAAAAAAGTGTGTACGGCTTTTTAAGAGGAAGTTTCCTTACAGATGAGTCTGCTTTTAAAAATTGGCGCATTATTATTTTTGTGGTTGGACTGTTATTGGTAATGATTTCTAGTTCGCACAAATCAGATCAGAAAGTAATAAAAATTGCGGAATTAAATAAGTTGAAGCGAGAATTAAGAGCAGAGTATATAGATACTGGTACTATTTTAATGAGAATGAAAATGGAGTCTAGTATTCGAGAGAAAGCAATATCTCGAGGTTTAAGACCTTCAGAAACCCCACCAAAAAAAATAAAAGTAACTTATAAAGACAATTAAAATTGGCAACTCACAAAAAAAGCATTTTAACGAAATTCTACATAGTAGGTGCTTTTATGACGTTGTTTTTGTTAACTATTATTTTAAGAGTTATTAATCTTCAGTACGTTCAAGGAGATGTCTATAGAGAGCTAGCTACAGAACTTACGGTTAGACAAGATACTATTTACGCAAATAAAGGCAATGTATATGCCGCAGACGGAAACCTACTAGCAACTTCGATGTCTAAATTCAATATTTTCATGGATTTAGTTACGGTAAAGAATACCATTTTTGAAGAGAATATTGTGAGTTTGTCAAATGAACTTTCAAAAATGCTAGGGAGTTCATCTAGTTATTATCAGAAAAAATTAAGGACTGCAAAAAATAAAAAAAGAAGGTATTTCTTAATTGCGAGAAATATTGGATACACAGATTATTTAAAAATGAGGAAATTTCCAATTTTTAATTTGGGGGTGTATAAGGGTGGTTTTATTGCAAAGCACAGAACGGAACGAGCGCACCCAATAGGTAAAATAGCTGAGAGAACGATTGGTTATGATGATTTTAGAGGTGAAGCAGGAATAGAAGGAGCTTTTGCAGATTATATGCAAGGTGAAAATGGATTAAGATGGGAGCAAAAAATTGCTAAAAATCAGTGGAAGCCAATTACCGACTTTAATGAAAAAGAACCAATAGATGGGCATGATATTATTACAACGATAGATGTGAATATTCAAGATATTACGCATCATGCACTGTTAAGAAAGTTAGAGTATTTTGAAGCAGATCACGGTTGTGCGGTGGTTATGGAAACTGCAACTGGAGAAATTAAAGCAATTTCTAATTTAGGTAGAACTAAAAAAGGAAAGTATTACGAAAAGAGAAATTATGCGGTGTGGGAAAGTCATGAACCTGGCTCTACATTTAAGTTGGCAAGCTTAATGGCTGCTTTAGATGATAAAATGATTGATACCTCTACAGTTGTCGATACAGAAAAAGGTAAGATTTTTATTCACGGCTCTAAAGTAGAAGATTCTCATAGAGGTGGTTATGGTAAAATTTCTGCTGCAAGAGTTTTTGAAGTTTCCTCTAATGTTGGCGTTGTGAAGTTAATTAAAAAGCATTACGATCATCAACCAGAAAAATTTATTCAGAAATTAGAAACATACGGATTTACAAAGGCAATTGGATTTCCTATTAAAGGAGAGGGAAGACCTGTAGTACCGAAGCCATCAGATAAAAGATGGAATAAAATTTCTTTAGAATGGATGTCTTGGGGGTACGGAGTTTCGGTTACGCCAATGCAAACCTTAATGTTTTATAATGCTGTTGCAAATAACGGTATAATGGTAAAACCTAGGTTTATTAAAGAGTTAAGAAGGCAAGATAAAACGGAGAAAATTTTTGAAACAATAGTTGTTAATCCAAAAATTGCTTCTGATGAAACTTTAAGTAAAATTAGAAAAGTATTGGAAAATGTAGTTGTAAAAGGAACTGCAAATAATATTTACTCTTCAAATTTTTCTATGGCAGGAAAAACAGGAACTGCTAAAAAATACCTTCCTAAACATAAAGACGAAAATGGTAATACTGTTGCTGCAGGATATTCTAACAAACACTACGTAGCTTCATTTGCAGGTTTTTTTCCTGCAGAGAGTCCTAAATATTCTTGTATTGTGGTAATTCATGATCCTAAAAAGGAAAAAGGATATTATGGAGCAACCGTTGCCGGACCTGTTTTTAAAGAAATTGCTCAAAAAATTTATACAACAACTCCCATAGACAATCAATCTGTAGAAGATAAAGCAAGTTTTGAAGAGATTGAAATACAATACGCAACGTATGATGACACACTGAGTAAAAGCCATACACAAATTCCAAATGTTAAAGGGATGTCTGGTATGGATGCATTGTCTTTATTAGAGAATATTGGATTAAAAGTTGAAATTTCTGGAGTTGGTAAAGTAAAATATCAATCTTTAAAAAAAGGAGAGAAATTAGTAAAAGGAAACACAATCACCCTAAAATTATCATAGTCTGAAAAACTTAAAAGACATACTATATAAGGTTGCAATTACTAAAGTATTTGGTACTACAAACGTAGCCGTAAAAAATATTGTTTTCGATTCTAGAAAAATTGAAAATGAAGATATTTTTATTGCTCAAAAAGGAGTTTCTGTTGATGGACATTTATACATAAACAAGGCTATAGATTTAGGTGCTACTGTAATTGTTTGTGAAGACTTTCCGGAAACGCAGAAAGATGAAATTACATACGTTCAAGTGGTAGATGCAAATACTGCTCTGGCAGTTATGGCTTCAAATTTTTACGATAACCCTTCTTCTAAAATACCTTTGATAGGTGTTACAGGTACAAATGGTAAAACTACGATAGCATCACTCTTATATCAATTATTTAAGAAGGCAGGATATAAAGTAGGGTTGTTATCTACTGTTAAAGTTTTGGTAGATGATGTTGAATTTAAAGCAACCCACACAACACCAGATTCTATAAGTATTAATGGGTATCTAGATAAAATGATTGACGCTGGTGTAGATTTCTGCTTTATGGAGGTTAGTTCTCATGGTATTCATCAAAAAAGAACAGAAGGATTGGTTTTTACTGGTGGTATTTTTACAAATCTATCGCATGACCATTTAGATTATCATCAAACGTTTGCAGAATATAGAAATGTAAAAAAAGAATTTTTTGATGGATTGCCAAAATCGGCATTTGCACTAACAAATATCGATGATAAAAATGGCAACTTTATGTTGCAAAATACCCAGGCAAAAAAGAAAACATACGCTTTAAAAACATTGGCAGATTTTAAGGTGAAGATATTAGAAAAACAACTTTCCGGCACCCTGATTTCTGTGGATGGAACCGAAGTTTGGACAAAGCTTATAGGTGTTTTTAATATCTATAACCTAACTGCAATTATTGCAACTGCAGAGTTGTTGGGCTTAGAGAAATTAGAAACATTAACAATTATTAGCGAATTAGAAAGTGTTAGTGGACGTTTCGAATATGTAATTTCAGAAGATGGAATTACAGCAATTATAGACTATGCGCATACGCCAGATGCATTAAAAAATGTATTAGAAACAATTAATGATATTAGAACAGGTAACGAAAAGGTAATTACAGTAGTAGGTTGCGGTGGCGATAGAGATCAAACAAAAAGACCAAAAATGGCACATATTGCTTCGCAATTAAGTAGTCAGGCAATTTTTACTTCAGACAATCCAAGAACAGAAAATCCGCAAACTATTTTAGATGAAATGGAAGTTGGTGTTGCCTCAGAAAACTATAGAAAAACATTGACAGTTTTAGATAGAAGACAAGCAATTAAAACGGCTTGTAAACTTTCTGAAGCAGGGGATATTATACTTATTGCAGGAAAAGGACACGAAAATTATCAAGAAATTAATGGATTACGTTCTTTTTTTGATGATTTAGTAGAAGTGAAAAATTGTTTTAACCAGTTAAAAAATTAGTAAGAATGCTGTATTATTTATTCGAATATTTAGAAAATCAGTTTAGTTTCCCTGGAGCTAGTGTGTTTCAATTTATCACATTTAGAGCTGCAGCGGCTTTTATTTTATCATTGTTAATTTCTGCAATCTATGGTAAGAGAATTATTCAGTTTTTACAAAAGCTACAAGTTGGTGAAACTATTAGAGATTTAGGTTTAGAGGGTCAGGTTCAGAAATCTGGTACGCCAACAATGGGTGGAATTATCATTATTCTAGCAACTTTAATACCCGTTTTTTTATTAGCAAAACTAAATAATATTTATGTAATTATTCTAGTAATTACTACCATTTGGATGGGTCTTATAGGTTTTTTAGATGATTATATTAAGGTATTTAAAAAGGATAAAGCTGGTCTGCAAGGTAAATTTAAAATTCTTGGACAAGTTGGTTTAGGTATTATTGTAGGATCTATGTTATATTTTCATGAAGATGTAACCATTAAAGAGCAATTGCCAGTTGCAGAACAAATTTTACAAGATAACGGTAGAACAACCGTTTTTGGAGTTGCTCATAAATCAACCAAAACTACCGTACCATTTTTAAAAGATAACGAACTAGATTATACAAAAGCCTTGAGTTTCCTTGGTGAAGGTTACGAAAAATATGGTTGGATTGTATTCATCTTTATTGTTGTTTTTATTGTTACTGGAATTTCTAACGGCGCAAACTTAACTGATGGGATTGATGGATTGGCCGCAGGCTCATCTGCTATTATTGTCATTACACTAGCTGTCTTTGCATGGGTTTCCGGAAATATCATTTTTGCAGATTATTTAGATGTTATGTACATTCCTAATTCAGGAGAAATGACCGTTTTTATCCTTGCTTTTGCAGGAGCATTAATCGGTTTCCTTTGGTATAATACTTATCCTGCCCAGGTTTTTATGGGTGATACAGGAAGTTTAACAATTGGTGGGATTATAGCGGTAATTGCTATTGCTATTAGAAAAGAATTATTGTTACCAATTTTAGCAGGAATTTTTGTAGTAGAAAATATGTCTGTAATTATTCAAGTTTTCTGGTTTAAGCTCACTAAAAAGAAGTTTGGTATAGGAAGGAGAGTTTTTAGAATGGCTCCTTTGCATCATCATTATCAAAAATTAAGTTACCACGAAAGTAAAATTGTAGTCCGTTTTTGGATTATTGGAATTCTTTTAGCGGTATTAACAATTGTGACTTTAAAATTAAGATAACGTGAAAAGGTTGGCAATACTTGGCGGAGGAGAAAGTGGTGTTGGTGCAGCTATTTTAGGCAAGCAAAAAGGATTCAAAGTCTTTGTCTCTGATAAAGGTGAGATTTCTAAAAAGTACATAGAAGTTCTTTTAAATAATGCAATTGAATTCGAAGAAAAACAGCATACAGAAAGTAAAATTTTAAATGCTGATATAGTTGTTAAAAGTCCTGGGATTGCAGATACAGTTCCTTTAGTTATAAAATTAAAAGATAAGTGCATACAAGTAATCTCTGAGATTGAATTTGCATCGAAATATACGGATGCAACTATTGTTGGAATTACGGGTTCAAATGGAAAAACCACGACTACATTATTATTGCACCATATTTTAAAAGGTGCAGGTTTAAATGTGGGTGTTGCAGGTAATATTGGTGACAGTTTTGCACAACAAGTTGCGAACGAAAAGTATGACAATTATGTATTAGAACTGAGTAGTTTTCAGTTAGATGGTGTAAAAGGTTTTAATAGCCATATTGCTATTCTAACAAATATAACACCAGATCATTTAGATAGATATGAATATGATTTTGAAAAATATATAGCCTCTAAATTTAGGGTCACAGAAAATCAGAAAGAAACTGATTATTTAATTTATGACGCAGATGATGAAGCCATTAGTAATTGGTTAAAAAAGAATAATACAAGAGCAAAATTAGTACCGTTCTCATTACAAAAAGAATTAGAATACGGCGCTTTTTTAAAAAACAATATAATAACAATCAACATAAATAAAGATACCCTCACTATGCCAATATCTACTTTAACAGTAAAAGGAAAACATAACGTAAAGAATGCAATGGCTGCAACAATGGCTGCACAACTACTCAGAGTTAGAAAAGAGTCTATAAAAGAGAGTTTGTCAAGTTTTGAAGGAGCAGAACATCGTTTAGAAAATGTAGCAAAGATATATGGTGTTGAGTATATTAATGATTCTAAAGCTACTAATGTAAACGCAACTTTCTATGCTTTAGAATGCATGGATAAACAAACTGTTTGGATTGTGGGTGGTGTTGATAAAGGAAATGATTACAATGACTTGTTACCCTTAGTTAGAGAAAAGGTAAAAGCAATTGTTTGTTTAGGTTTAGATAACGATAAAATAAAAAATATATTTGGCAACGTAGTTGATATCGTGGTAGAAACTGCAGGTGCTGAAGAGGCGGTTAAAGTTGCGCGTAAGTTATCAGAAAAAGGAGATGCGGTTTTATTATCTCCAGCTTGTGCAAGTTTCGATTTGTTTGAAAATTATGAGGATAGAGGTCGCCAATTTAAAACAGCAGTCAGAAGTCTGTAAAATATTTATTGCTTTAAACCATTTAAAATAAAAAGATATTTATCTAGAAATGAAAACCATTTTTAAACATATAGAAGGAGATAAAACCATTTGGGCAATTGTTGCTATTTTGGCTATATTTTCATTTATGCCTGTGTACAGTGCAAGTACAAACTTGGTATATGTTGTAGGTTCTGGTTCTACATTTGGTCATTTAGTTAAGCACATGGTTTTATTAATTATGGGTTTTGCTATTATTTATGGTGTACATAAAATACCGTATCGTTATTTCTCTGGAGGCTCTGTTTTAATGCTTCCAATTGTTATTGTTTTACTAGTTTTTACGCTTGCACAAGGAACTACTATTGGAGGCGCAAATGCAAGCAGGTGGATTCGTATTCCCTTTGTTGGCGTTGGTTTTCAAACATCTACTCTGGCTGGTTTGGTTTTAATGGTCTTTGTTGCGAGATATTTAGCTAGAAATAAAGAAAAAGAAATTATTTTTAAAGAAAGTTTGTTGCAATTGTGGTTGCCAGTTAGTCTAGTTTTAATCTTAATTTTACCTGCAAACTTTTCTACAACAGCTATTATTTTTGCAATGATTTTGGTTATTGTTTTTATTGGTGGTTATCCTTTAAAATATATCAGTTTTATTTTAGGTGCAGGAATTTTAGCACTTACTTTTTTTATATTAATTGTAAAAGCCTTTCCAGATGCAATGCCAAATAGAGTGCAAACATGGCAAAATAGAATAGAAAGTTTTTCTAATGAAGGGGGTAAAGAAGCATATCAAGTAGAAAAAGCAAAAATAGCAATTGCAACGGGTGGTCCGTTAGGAGTTGGTCCAGGTAAAAGTGTTCAAAAGAATTTTTTACCACAATCGTCATCAGATTTTATTTATGCAATTATTGTTGAAGAATATGGCCTTTTTGGTGGAGTTATGCTTGTACTTGTATATTTCTTATTACTTTTTAGAATATTTGTTGTCTTAAAGAAAACAGTCACTATTTTTGGCACATTATTAGTCATTGGTGTTGGTGTACCGATTATTTTTCAGGCAACCATAAACATGGCAGTTGCTACCAATTTATTTCCTGTAACAGGTCAAACGCTGCCTTTAATTAGTAGTGGAGGTACTTCTATCTGGATGACCTGTTTTGCATTGGGCATGATTTTAAGTGTAAGTGCATCTAAACAAGAAACAGAAGAAGATATTTTAGATGATAATCCTTTAGACATACTGCATGAAACAATCGATTAACATATTAATTTCTGGAGGTGGAACTGGCGGGCATATTTATCCAGCAATTGCAATTGCAAATGAGATAAAAGTACGGTACCCGAATGCTAACTTTCTATTTGTTGGGGCAAAAGATAAGATGGAAATGGAAAAAGTGCCACAAGCAGGCTACGAAATTAAAGGATTATGGATTTCTGGAATTCAAAGAAAATTGACCTTAGATAATATATCATTTCCTTTTAAACTGATACACAGTTTATATAATGCATTAAAAATTATTAATAAATTTAAACCAGATATTGCTATTGGTACTGGTGGTTTTGCAAGCGGACCAACCCTAATAGTGGCAGCGAGAAAAGGAGTGCCAACGGTAATACAAGAACAAAATTCATACCCAGGAATAACAAATAAATTATTAAGCAAGAAAGCAAAAAATATTTGTGTTGCTTATGATCATTTAGAGCGTTTTTTTCCTTTAGATAAAATTATAAAAACAGGGAATCCTGTTCGCCAAGACTTACTTTGCATTCGTTCAAAAAAGGAAGATGGAAAAACCTTTTTTAAACTAGAAAAAACCAAGAAAACTATTTTAATTTTAGGAGGAAGTTTAGGTGCAAGAAAAATAAATCAACTTGTAGAAAGTAATTTAGATTTTTTTAAAAGTCAAAAAGTTCAGGTTATTTGGCAATGTGGTAAGTTCTACTTTGAGGAGTATCAAAAGTACAATACATTATTAGATATACAAGTGCATCAATTTATAAATAGAATGGATTTTGCATATGCTGCAGCAGATATAATTATATCTAGAGCGGGTGCAAGTTCTGTATCTGAATTGTGTATTGTTGGCAAACCGGTAGTTTTTATTCCTTCGCCAAACGTGGCCGAAGATCATCAAACAAAAAACGCAAAATCTATTGTAGATAATCATGCCGCTTTAATGATTAAAGAAACTGATTTAGAGACATTTCCGGTAGTTTTTGAATCGTTATTAAAAGACACAGGTAAACAAGAAAGCTTATCAGAAAACATAAAAGAATTAGCACTTCCTAGTGCAACAAAAGATATTGTTGATACTATTGAAAAATTATTTAAAAAGTGAATTTAAAAAATATACATAACATTTATTTTCTCGGAATTGGAGGTATAGGAATGAGTGCAATTGCACGTTATTTTGCTTCAAATGGGAAAAAAGTAGCAGGTTATGATAAGACACCTTCTCTAATTACAAAAGAACTTGAGGAATTAGGTGTAGCAATTCATTTTGAAGATGCTGTAAAAAACATTCCAATTTCATTTTTAAATAAAGAAGAAACGTTGGTTGTTTATACACCAGCAATTCCAAATAATCAAACCGAATTTAATTATTTTTTGGAGCATAAATTCACCATTTTAAAGAGGGCGGCAGTTTTAGGTAAAATTACTGAAACTACATTTTGCTTAGCAGTGGCAGGAACGCATGGTAAAACAACAACATCTTCTATTTTAGGTCATATTATGGCCGAGGTAAAAGCTACTTCCTTTTTAGGCGGAATTGCAGAGAATTATAATTCCAATTTAATTTTAGGGTCGACGGAAATTAGTGTTGTTGAAGCTGATGAATTTGATCGTTCTTTTTTGCAGTTAAGTCCAAATATTGCATGTGTAACTTCTATGGATGCAGATCATTTAGATATTTATAAAAATATAGAAGCACTAAACGAATCGTTTGTCTCTTTTTCAAATAAAGTTTCAGATACTTTAATTATTGCAAAAGGGCTGCCTCTAAAAGGGCTAACATATGCAATTGAAACAGCAGCAGATTATAATGCTTCCAATTTAAAAATAGAAAATGGTGTCTATATTTTCGATGTAAAAACACCTACATCAGAAATTAAAAATATCGAATTTCATTTACCAGGGCGCCATAATGTAATGAATGCCTTGGCTGCTTTGGCTATGGCAGATGTGTATGGAATTTCTTTAGAGAATATCAAACGAAGCTTATCAACTTTTAATGGTGTTCAACGCAGATTTTCATATAAAATTAAGACAACAGATTTTGTACTTATTGATGACTATGCGCATCACCCAATTGCTATAAATGCAATAGAAAATTCAATAAGAGAGATGTATCCAAATAAAGAAATCTTGGTAGTTTTTCAGCCTCATTTATTTTCAAGAACAAGAGATTTTATAGAAGATTTTGCTTCTGCGTTATCAAAGTTTGATGATGTATTGTTATTGGATATTTATCCAGCAAGAGAAACTCCTATTGTTGGGGTAGATTCTAATTGGTTATTGAGTAAAATTGAAAATGAGCGTAAAAAATTGACACAAAAACATAATTTAATAAAAGATATTAAAAATTCTTCTGCAAAAGTAGTTGTAATGTTGGGTGCAGGAGATATTGGAGTGCTGGTAAATGAGGTAACAAGTGAACTTTTAAAAGCACTAGAATATGAAGCTTAAAAGGGTTTTAAAATATTTGTTATTAGCTGTTTTAATTGGGTTTTTGGGCTTTTTGTATGGCTTTACTTCCAAGAGGAATAATGAAAAAAAAGTAACAAAAATTGAAGTAAAATTTGAAGCTGGAAACAACAATTTCTTAACACATGCAATGGTTGATAAATTGTTAATACAAAATAACAAAACAGTTCAAAACCAAGCAAAATCTATGCTAGATTTATACAGCTTAGAGCGCAGCGTATCTAAAAACCCTTATATAGAAAAAGCAGTGGTTTTTTTGACCATTGGTGGAGTAGTAAAAGCGACGATAAAACAACGTACACCAATTGCAAGAATTCTTTCTGGTAAAGATTCTTATTATGTTGATAAACAGGGTGTAAAAATGCCTTTGTCTGCTAATTATTCAGCAAGAGTGTTGTTAGTTTCAGGGGTTGAAAATGCAGAAGATATTCAGGTTATTTTACCTCTAATATCAACTGTTTTAAAAGATAGTTTTTTGCAAAAAGAAATCGTTGGGATTGTAAAATCTGCCGATGATACGTATGAGTTTTCTGTAAGAAGTGGAAATTATAAAATTAATTTCGGAAAATTAACAGAAATAGAATTGAAGTTTAAGAAGTTAAAAGCGTTTTACAATACTACATTTAAAAATAAAATGATACAGGAATATAAAACGATTGCATTAAAATATCACAACCAAGTTGTGTGCACAAAATAAGTCGAAATGGAAAACAATAAAATAGCTGTTGGTTTAGATATTGGTACAACTAAAATTGTTGCCATGATTGGTCGTAAAAACGAATATGACAAAATAGAAGTTGTTGGTATTGGTAAAGCGAAAAGCTTAGGCGTAAAAAGAGGTGTTGTAAGTAATATTACACAGACCATACAATCTATTCAGCAGGCTGTGGATGAAGCAGAAAGTGTTTCTGGTGTAAAGATAGAAGAAGTGGTTGTAGGTATTGCTGGGCAGCATATTAGAAGTTTACATCATTCAGACTACATTACAAGAAATAATGCAGATGAGGTAATAGATGAAGCAGACATAGAAAACTTAGTAAACCAAGTACATAAACTTGTAATGTTGCCAGGAGAAGAAATTATTCATGTGTTACCACAAGAATTTAAAGTAGATTCTCAAGCAGATATTAA
>CAJXAS010000019.1 GCA_913050305.1 uncultured Polaribacter sp.
GCCGCTAGCGTTCATCCTGAGCCAGGATCAAACTCTTCATTGTATATTTTAAATAATATGAATGAATAAGTTTCAAAAGAATTTACATTATAAAATAATGTGGTTATTCTACTCTTTGTTTACGCTGTCAATTTCAATATTTTCAATGAACTTTAAATCTTCCCAAGATCGCTTTAAAACAATCCCAATAAAATCTATTTTGTAAGAAAACTAGAATCGAACTAGTGAATTTTAAACCAAAATCCTTTACCAAAATATCCCTGAACTAATTTGCTATATCTCTTAGCGGGTGCAAATTTAGAACTTCTTTTTAATTCTACAAGCATAAAAATGAATTAATTTTTAAACTTTTTTATTACCCTAAAAACTGAACTTGTTTGCCGTAAATTTCGGACTGCAAACATACAACGTTTTAAGCTTATAAACCTAATGAAAATTTAAATAAATTTGAACTTGTTTTTTCTAAATAAAAACAAATCAAGTTTATTATCACAAGGATTAGAAACTACCTAACAAATATCTCAATGAACTATGCCAACAAACTCTTATTTCCGTTAGCGGGTGCAAACATACAACACATTTATAATTCTACACGTATTTTGTTTTGCTTTTTTTATTTATTTTTTAGAATTAATTTTAATCTACTGAAAACAGGTACTTTGAAGCATGAAGAAAGTTTACTTGTTATTACACTTTTTGCACATAATATCTATTTTAGATATACATAGAAAAATTAAGACATATTTTATTGTGAATTTTAATGCTTATATAAATTAAAAAAGATAAAATATAAACTGAATTTGCAGAGGAAAAAGATAAATCAAAACAAAAAAGAGTGGTTAATAATTTTTAAATTGTTAATTAATTCTATTATTTAAATTTACTCAGGCATAAATTTTGCGCCCAAAAGATTAAAATTCTATTTGTTTTCTATTAAAAATAGTTAAAAAAATATTAATTATTAGCAATAAGTTTTTTAGGTGATCCAATTCAAAAAAAGTTATTGCTTATTTCTTTTAATTCTTTTATTTCTTTTATTCCATTTTTTTCTCATCTTGTCGAGCATCAATTTATATTCGTCTACGTCTATGATTGCTTTTCTAGCTGTTATTATTTTAATAAAATCGAAGTTTAATTTTGACTCTTGAATTTGAAGTTTACCTGATTGAAAAGCACGTTGAAGTACGTTTTCTATCAAAAAATCTTCATTTACACTTTCTGGATGGTATTCTATCCTTAAAGAAAGTTTAAAAATATTGGCTGTTGTATTATACCAAAATGCTTTCCAACCACTTCTTAGTCCTTTTATATTGTTATACGCCGTTTTACCTGATTGTCGATGAATTAATTTGAGAAGAATACGACCTTCTGTAGTGGTCATTTTTTTAATTTGATCTGTAAACTCACCCTCAATATAATGCTGAACAAGCTTTGTGTACTTAGTTCTCTTCCTTCTTGAATCAATTCTTTCTAACCTTGCATTCAAAGTATCTAATCTTTCTGAAACTAATTTTGCAAGCGGGTATACCTTAAAGACCTTCTTTTTAAACCATAAATAATAACGAATATCTTTTTTAGAATTGAATTTAGGCCTCGGTAATAGTGCAATCTCATTTAATTGAATAACTACTGAATCTCCAGGTTTTACAAATATATATTCATTTGTATTTTGAGGAAGTGAATCTACATCTCTCTTTTGGGAAAAAGTAAGAAATGAAAATAAAGTAATATATATGTATAAGAGTTTTTTCAACTTTTTGGTTATTTTACGAAACAAAGACTACAGTATTAATTTTAAGAGATTTTATATATAAAATCTTGTTCTGAAATTATTGAAATCCCTAAGTCTTGCGCTTTTGTTAGCTTACTTGGCCCCATATTATCACCAGCAACTATAAAATTTGTTTTCTTAGAGATAGATGAACTTACCTTGCCTCCGTTGTCTTCTATTGCTTTTTTAAGCTCGTTTCTTGACATTTGATAAAAAACACCTGAAACCACAAAGATTTGACCTTGTAATATCTCTGTTTGATTTTCTAAAACGGCTGCAGAAACTTCTAATTGCAATCCGTAAGATTTTAAACGATTTATTAATTGAATATTTCCTAAATCTGACGAAAAATCAAGAATACTCTGGGCAATTCTATCCCCTATTTCATCGGCTTTAATTAATTCTTCGAAAGTAGCCGTCATTATACGGTCGATCGATTTAAAATATTTTGCTAACTTCTTTGCAACGGTTTCACCAACAAAACGAATTCCAAGAGCAAATAATACTTTTTCAAATGGAATTTCTTTTGATTTTTCAATTCCAGCAATCATATTTTGAGCAGATTTTTCTGCCATTCTTTCTAATGGAATTATCTGGGCCACATTTAAATCATATAAGTCCGCATAATTTTGAATTAACCCTTCTTTGCGCAATAAGTCTACTGTTTCTCCTCCTAGCCCGTCAATATCCATGGCTTTTCTAGAAATATAGTGCTGAATTCTACCTGTTATTTGCGGTGCACAACCAAATTCATTAGGGCAATAGTGTTTTGCATCTCCCTCTGTTCTCACTAATACTGTATCACATTCTGGACACTTAGTTGCGTACATTGTTGGTGCTGAGTTTTCTGGACGTTTTGTATGATCTACTGCAATAATTTTTGGAATAATTTCCCCTCCTTTTTCTACAAACACGGTATCTTTTTCTCTGATATCTAATCTTTCAATTTGATCTGCATTGTGCAGAGAAGCACGTTTTACAGTTGTTCCTGCCAATTGCACAGGATCTAGATTTGCAACTGGTGTAATTGCACCAGTTCTGCCAACTTGATATGTAATTTCATTTAATATAGTTGAAACTTGTGCTGCTTTAAATTTGTACGCAATTGCCCATCTTGGTGCCTTGGCAGTATATCCTAACTCTTCTTGTTGTTGTAAATTATTAACCTTTATTACAATTCCGTCTGTTTCATATGGCAAATCATGACGTTTCGCATCCCAATAATTTACAAAATCGAAAACGGCATCTATTGATTTTGCCAACGTTATGGTTTTTGGAACCTTAAACCCTGCTTTTCTAGCATTTTCTAAGCTCTCAAAATGTGTTTTATATTTCCTTTCTTCTGTAACTACTTGATACAACAAACAATCTAAAGGTCTTTTTGCAACTTCTCCGCTGTCTTGCAACTTTAAACTTCCACTTGCAGTATTCCTAGGGTTCCTATATACTTCTTCTCCGTTCAAAATTCGTTCTTCATTCATTTTAATGAAACCATCTATTGGTAAAACAATTTCTCCACGCATTTCGAAGTTAGAAACAAACTCTTCTTTTATTATTAATGGAATTGAACGAATAGTTTTTATATTGTTTGTTACTTCATCACCTTGAAAACCATCTCCACGCGTTACCGCTTTTATAAACTGACCATTTTCATAAGTTAAATTGATAGAAGCTCCATCGAATTTTAACTCACAAGTAAATTCTAATTCTGAAGTACCTAAAACCTTTTCAACTCTTTTTTCCCAATCGAATAAATCTTCTTTTGAATATGAATTATCTAAAGAATACATTCTATTTTTATGAATAATAGTATTAAAGTTCTTTGTAACCGTTCCTCCTACTCTCTGAGTTGGTGAGTTTGAATCAAAAAAAACAGGATTCTCCTTTTCTAACTTTTCTAATTCTTTTAAAGTTCTATCAAAGTCAAAATCTGAAATTGTTGCATTATCTAATACATAATAGTTATAATTATGGTTATTTAACTGCTCTCGAAGTTCCTTTATTTTTTCCGCTACCTTCATAATTTATCTCTAAAAAAACCTTATTTTAAGGTTGAAAAAATGTGTTTTATATCCTTATTCAAAAATGAAATAAAAAAACGAAATACGTTGTAAAAATACATAAAATTTCTACAGTTAATCAAACTTCTAATTATTGAATTATAGAAAATTTTAAACCATTTTCGTTAAAATTAATGAAACAGTAAATAAGTTTTACTCCTTTACCGTTCCTTTAAAGTGATTTAATTTAGAGCTAATAGGATTGCCTGAAGATCTTCTAAAACTTGCTACTTGACCCGTATGCCAAATAGCATCTGCAATTGGCCCATTTATTATATTAAAAAAAGGAATACTAACCCTTTCCTCTTTTATCACTGAAAATTCTAATAGGTTTTCACTTTCTTTTATTCTATTACTGAGTGCTTGCAAGTTCAAAAGAGTTTGCTTTCTCATTGTTAAAAATGTCATTTTATCTTTTTCTAACACTTGTTTGAATTTAGATTTTATTAAAAGTAACATCGTATTAGATAAATCGTATAAATGATTTACCGTTTGTTGGCATGTTCTACCTTCACCCTTTGGTTGATAAGCTAAATCTACTGGTCGTAATTTATCTGTAGACCAATAATATCTAAATGCCAAACCATCAATCATTCTTGCCACTGTGTTTTGTGCTGTATAGTTTTCTGCCATCACTGGGATTTCTCTATATGGTAATTTTTCTTGAGAATTTATAGAAATGACTGCAAATAGTATGATCATAATTATTAATTTCGATTTCATGCACTCGCTTTTATTTTGATTGCTAAATTAACAAAACAAAAAAATGAGAGCAGCAACAGGTAACCTAAAATAAAAAATAAACCCGAAACAAAAATTGTTTCGGGTTTAAAGTATTTTAAAATATCATTCTACTAATAATACGTGTATCTTCTAACTTTTGCAATATGTTTTGCCAAACGAATTACTTGATGGGAATACCCATATTCATTATCATACCAAATATAAACAACAATACTCTCATTATCTGTAATAGTTGCCTTACTGTCAAAAATTGAAGGCGCAGTGACACCTATAATGTCTGAAGATACAAGCTCATTATCAAGTGAGTACTTTATTTGCTCTACCAACTCACCTTCTAAAGCATATTTTTTAATTAAAGAATTCACACGCTCTGTGGTAACTTTTGTATGCAATTGTAAATTTAAAATTGCTAAAGAACCGTTAGGTACGGGCACTCTAATTGCGTTAGAAGTTAACTTACCCGCTAATGCAGGTATTGCCTTCGAAACAGCAGCTCCTGCTCCGGTTTCTGTAATTACCATATTTAAAGCTGCAGATCTTCCTCTTCTATATTTACTGTGCATATTGTCCACTAAATTCTGATCATTTGTGTATGCATGAATGGTTTCTAAATGTCCTTTTTTAATTCCATAATTATCTTCTAAAACTTTTAAAATTGGCGTAATTGCATTAGTTGTGCAAGATGCTGCCGAGAAAATAGTTACATTATCTGGGTTGTGTTGTTTATGATTTACACCGTGTACAATATTGGGAACTCCTTTTGCTGGAGCTGTAATTAAAACTTTACTTGCTCCTTTTGATTTTAAGTGTCTACTTAATTCTTCTTCGTCTCTAAACGCACCTGTATTATCTATAATTAAGGCCTCGTTAATTCCGTATAGTGTATAATCGATATCTTCCGGTTTGCCTGCAGAAATCATATAAACGGTCGTTCCGTTAATAATTAATGCTTTATTTTCTATATCTACCTGAACAGTTCCTAGGAAATCTCCGTGCACAGAATCTATACTTAATAAAGATGCTCTTTTTTCTAAGACAGTTTCATTTATTTCGCCACGCGTTACAATTGCTCTTAACCTTAATTGAGAACCTTTTCCCATTTTAGTCATTAACTCTCTCGCTAATAAACGTCCTATTCTACCAAAACCATATAAAACAACATCTTTAGGCTGAATATCTTTTGCTGCTGTTGCATCTTTTAACTTGTTCTTTACAAAAGCAACTTTGTCTTCGCAATTTGCTGCACTTAAATAGCACTCATAAGCTAATTTACCAATATCTAATTTAGAAGACGGTAAATCTATTTGAGTTATTGCTTTTGCAATATCTAATGCATCTAGAATAGAGATTGGCTTACTTACAAATTCTCTTGCATATTCTATTAAATTTAATACTTCACTAGCTCTTTTATCTACTAAAGGATTTCTAAAAAGTACTAACTCTATAGACTTATCATACCATAAATCGTTTACAATATTAATAAATTCTACTGTTGCTCTTCTTGTTTGCGCTTGCGATAAAACTTCTTCGTTGTAATTTGCTTTTGTTGACATAGTTGTGATACTAGAATTAAATTTTCGGCAAAAGTATACCAATTATTTAAAATACGAAATCGATTGCGTAGAAAGTTTTAAAATAAAAAAATATGAATTTTAAATTCAAACTTTTATAAGATTGTTTTACTAACTATCTGTATGTATATAACTCTTTTTCTCCTTTTAAATTTATCATTTCTACAGCAATCCTAAAACCCCTCTCACCTAATTGATCTAATAGCTTGGCGGTTTCTTTAGCATCTGTAACCGCTTTGTCATTAACTTTAATAATAATATAGTTTTTTAAATTATTTTCCTTGCTATCTTTTCCCGTTCTAATAATCTGAACACCATTTGAAATATTTAACTTTTTTATTCGTTTTCTAGAAATATTTTTTAATTCCCATTGAAAAACAGATGCAATATGCCTTTCTATAAATTTAGATAATTTCACTTTCTTGATTATTAATTCACCATTTCTTTCTACCGTTACATCTACAACTTCATTTGGTCTTTTTGCTGTTAACTGACCCTTCAATTCAGAAAACTTAGAAATTTTTATATTGTTTATTCTTTTAATAATATCCCCTTCTTTTAAACCTGATTTTACTTTGTTTTCAATCTGTTCTAAGACATTGCTTACTTTTACGCCCTGGTCCTTGTAACTTAAATCTACTGTAATTCCTAAAATTGCTTGCTGCACTGCGCCAAACTCTAAAATGTCATCAATTATCTTTTTTGCAATATTAGAGGGTACGGCAAAAGAGTACCCAATAAAAGAACCAGTTTTAGAAGAAATAGCAGTGTTTATACCTATTAATTCGCCTCTTCCGTTTACTAAAGCGCCACCACTATTTCCAGGGTTTACCGCTGCATCTGTTTGTATAAAAGATTCTATATTTCTATTCCCTTCCAAATCTCTTCCTTTTGCAGAAACAATTCCTGCAGTTACAGTAGAAGTTAAATTATAAGGATTTCCAACGGCTAAAACCCACTCTCCTATTTTAATATTATCTGAATTTGCAAAGGGAACATAAGGAAAATTTGTATTTGCTTCTATTTTTAATAAAGCAATATCATTAGCAGCATCGCTTCCTACTAATACAGCTTTGTACTTTTTTTTATTATTTAATGTAATTTCTAATTCACTAGCACCATCTATTACATGGTTATTTGTTACAATATAACCATCAGCAGAAATAATTACGCCGCTTCCCGTGCCTACTTGCTCGTATTTTTTGGTGCCCTGGCCCCTTCCATAATATTTTTCTGCCCATGGGTTTACCTTAGTCTTCACCGCTGTATTTTTAACATGAACTACAGCATGGATCGTGTTTTCTGCAGCTACAGTAAAATCTGTTGTCATTTCTGCGGCACTTGCACCTTTTATTGTTGAACTATAGTTTGTTTGGACAATATTACTAGGTATTTTAATTGTTCTCTCTAACGTCATCGGTTCTTCTAATAATAGCTTGTAACCACCTAATGTTATTGCCCCACCTAAAATTGCCATAGCTAAAAAACCGAATGCTTTTTTCATAATTACTCATATTTGTTATCCAAATATATAATTTTAACATCTTTAAAAAATCTGTTTAACTTCATTTTAACGGACTTTAACCCCTTTTTAACATCCTTTGTTTGTTCCTGAAATACTTACCTTTGCTTTATGAATTTTAATTTTTATAAATATCAAGGAACAGGAAACGATTTTATAATGATGGATAATAGAGCTGAAGTTTTTCCAAAAGAAAATATGGAAGTAATTTCTAATCTTTGTAATAGACATTTTGGAATTGGTGCAGACGGGATTATCTTAATAGAAAATGATGTCGAGCACGATTTTAAAATGATTTATTTTAATGCTGACGGCAGCCAGACTTTCTGCGGAAACGGAGGTAGATGTGCAGTTGCTTTTGCAAGGTATTTAAATATTATTAAAAATAAAACAAATTTTATTGCTGTTGATGGACCTCATTTTGCTGAAATTAAAAATAATATTGTTTCTTTAAAAATGATTGATGTTGATGATATTCGAATTCAAGAAAATTCAGTTTTTGCGTATACCGGTACACAACACCATGTAGAAATGGTTGATAGTTTAGATGGCTATCCTGTTTATGAAAAAGGCAAAACGATAAGAGCATCCTATGATGCTCCCGGAAGTAATGTAAATTTTGTAGAACAGATTAACACTAGTACCTTTAGAGTTAGAACATATGAAAAAGGTGTAGAAGGTGAAACTTTAGCTTGCGGAACCGGTGTTACAGCAGTTGCAATTGCCATGCATAAAACAAAAAAAACAACTAGTAATTTAATTTCTTTGCCAGTCGAGGGTGGTATTTTAGAGGTTTCTTTTACTGAAGAAAACGGTAATTATAAAGACGTATACTTGCAAGGATCTGCAACCTTTGTTTTTAAAGGGACAATACAAATTTAATGGAATATTTAAAAGGAGAAAATAGCAATCTGCGTGCATTAGAGCCAGAAGATTTAGAATTTCTATACACTATAGAGAACAACGAAACTTTTTGGGAAATAAGTCATACCCAAACTCCATTTTCTAAATATCTTTTAAAACAATATCTCGAAAATGCACATTTAGATATTTTTGAAGCGAAACAGCTACGTTTACTTATTGAAGAAAAATCCACAAAAAGACAAATAGGTCTAATTGATTTGTTTGATTTTAATCCACAACATAAAAGAGCAGGAATTGGAATTTTGATTCACCCAGATTTTCAAAAAAATGGTTTTGCTTTTGAAGCGCTCTCAATTCTAATTAATTATGCTTTTAAGCATTTAAACTTACATCAATTGTATGCAAATATTACTGCTAATAATTCTAAAAGTATTTCCTTGTTTACAAAACATAAGTTCAAGAAAGTTGGCATAAAAAAAGATTGGATTTTATCAGAAGGGAAGTTTAAAGATGAAATCTTATTTCAGTTGATAAAATAGTAACTTTACAATCTTAAAATATTTACAATTGAAGAAAAAAGTGATTTACATGTTGGCTGCAGTTCTACTAATTGGAGCAATTATTGGCTATAATTATTATCAAAAAATATTCGGAAAAGCAATTACAAAAGATCTTGTGCTGTTTGTAACTAATTCCGATAGTTTGTCAGATATTAAAAAAGAAATTGAAGATTTTTCTATAAGTCCAGATTCTTTTCTCTGGGTAGCAGCTAAAAAAAAAATCTCTAATGCAAAACCCGGTAGGTATTTACTAAAAAAGGGAATGTCTAATAACGAAGTTGTAAATATGCTTCGAACCGGCAGACAAACTCCTTTTAAATTATCTTTTAACAATCAAGATACTTTAGAAAAATTTGCGGGTAGAATTGCCGCACAAGTTGAAGCCGATTCTATCTCCTTGCTTAATTCTTTTAGAGATGAACAATTTTTATCTACGAATAACTTAACTAACAAATCCATACTTCAAATTTTCATACCCAATACCTATGAATTTTACTGGACAGTTTCTCCGGAAAAATTTAGAGCCAAAATGTTGAATTATTATAAAATATTTTGGAATAAAAATAGGCTACAAAAAGCAAAAAAACTAAATCTAACAAAAGAAGAAGTAATTACTTTAGCTTCTATTGTGCAAAAGGAAACTGCTCAGAATTCTGAAAGACCAATTGTTGCTGGCTTATATTTAAACAGACTAAGAAAAGGCTGGGCACTGCAAGCAGATCCTACAATTATTTATTGTGTAAAAGAAAAGAAAGGACAAAATTATGTTGTTAAAAGAGTTTTAACAATAGATTTAGAGATAGAGTCTCCTTACAATACTTATAAATATAGAGGATTACCCCCTACTTTAATTGCTATGCCCGATATTTCTAGCATTGATGCGGTTCTAAATGCTGAAAAACATAATTATATGTATATGTGCGCTAATGTTGAAAAATTAGGATATCATGCTTTTGCAAAATCCCTTATACAACACAATAGAAATGCAGATAAATACCATCAATGGATGAATAAAAAAAGGATTAATAGATAAGTTATTTATTACTTTAAATGGTATTAAAACAGAACTACGCATAACCATTTTGGAATTCATAGTAGAATCCTTTTTTTGTTATTAATTTCATAAAGTATACTTTACAGAATCCAAAAATAAATACAAAAAGGCGAAAAACACCTCATTATTTGTATTTTTTATAAATTTAACACATTGATAATCAATTACGTTAGATTGTATTTGTAAATTTGCACCGCTAAATATAAATATATTTTTATCAAAAATAAAATACTTTTATTCAGTCTAATTATTCTTTTTATCAACGCAATTTCTATTGTTAATATAAAGGATTCTGAATCAGAAATAGTTACAGCTACAAAGTTAAACTTTCCTAAAACTTTGGGAAATGATATTTTCTATTTAAAAAGAGATTTTATTGCCTTTAAAGAAGCAGTAGCCTTTAAAGAATCTCAAGGAAAATACGAAGTTGTAAATACTTTAGGGTATCTCGGGAAATATCAATTTGGCAGAACTACTTTGCATCGATTTGATATTTACAATACCCAAGAATTTTTAAGAGACCCTGTTTTACAAGAAAAGGCTTTTGTTGCGCTATGTAAAGTAAATAAATGGATTTTAAGAAAAGATATAAAGCGCTCTGTTGGAAAAACTATAAATGGAATTAAAGTTACAGAATCTGGGATTTTAGCTGCTGCTCATTTAAGTGGTGCAGGAAATGTAAAAAAATTTTTAAGGAGTAACGGTTCTCAAAGTTTTTCAGACGCTTACGGTTCTAGTATTAAATCTTACATGAAAAAATTTGGAAACTACAATGTCTCAAATATTTTAGCTGATCAAAAAGCAAAAGTATAGCTACTGCATCTTCCGCATAAAAATAACGATTTTCTACAATAGAATGTGCTACAAAAATTTATAAGAGGTGCTTACTTTAAAAAGATAAAATAAAGAATGTTTTTTATTTATGAATAATAAAAATAGCAGGCTTCTTATGTAAGTCTGGAGTTTGGTGTTTCCAATCTTGTATAGAAAGTGTTTTAATAAATTCTGATGACAACGTAATATCTGCAGCAATACATAAATTTGTAGTCGGCGTTAAAGCTGCCTTTAAATCTGCAAACATTTTCTCATTTCGATAAGGTGTTTCTATAAAAATTTGAGACTGATTTTTCTCCTTAGATAATTTTTCTAAATCCTTAAGAGCCTTTTTTCTTTCACCTTTATCAATTGGTAAATAGCCATTAAATGCAAAGTTCTGTCCATTCATACCGGAACTCATCAATGCCATTAAAATAGAGCTAGGGCCTACTAAAGGAACTACTTGAATACTATTCTCATGTGCTAACTTTACGATACTTGCTCCAGGGTCTGCAACTGCAGGTACTCCAGCTTCAGATAGCAATCCTACATTTATACCCTGCTTACAAACATCTAAATACCTTCTTGTTTCAATCTCTTCAGCATACTTATCTAAAGACATTATCTGCAAAGACGGTTGTGATTTTTTAGGAGAAATCTTTTTGATAAACGCTCTTGCAGATTTTTCATTTTCTACAATATAATAATCAATTTCCTCTACTACCTTTTTAACAGACAAAGGCATTACCTCTAAAGGCTCTGTATCCCCTAAAGTTGTGGGTATTAAATAAAGTTTACCAATCATAATTTTTTCTTTTATTTCTTTTAAACTTCGCGTATTTTAATCTAAAAAAATATTTTTCTATAGTCGGTTATAGATGATACTATCACAAGCTTCATTTAACATTTTGTATACTTCTTCAAAACCAGTTTTTCCTCCGTAATATGGGTCTGGAACTGAATAATTCTTATCTGGTAGTGATTCATTTAAAATCATTTTTACTTTCTCTAAATCTTCATCACTCGTTGCTAAAGAAATAATATGTTGATAGTTACTTTTGTCCATCGCATAGATAATATCAAATTTTAAAAAATCTTTTTCGGTAAATTTCCTTGCTTGTTGCTTTGATATATCAATTCCGTATTGCTTGGCAACTGCTATAGAGCGTTCATCTGGTAAATTACCCACGTGGTATGCAGCAGTCCCAGCAGAGTCTACATAAACAAGTGCTTCATTTACTTTAGATTGTAAAATACCTTCTGCTAATGGAGAACGACAAATATTACCTAGGCAAACCATCAGTATTTTTTTCATCTAAGTAAAAGTTAAATAGTTTTAATAAGCGGTTTTTAGAATGTTAACTTTTTTGTTAAGTCGTCTACGTATTTTCTAAATTGCTTATCCGTTTCTGTTAGATTGTCTACCGTTTTACAAGCGTGTAAAACTGTAGCATGATCTCTTTGACCTATTTGATTGCCAATACTGGCCAAAGAAGTTTTTGTTAGTCTCTTTGCAAAAAACATAGCCAATTGTCTTGCCTGTACAATATGACGCTTCCTGGTTTTTGATTGTAATGTAGCAACATCCATATCAAAATATTTAGAAACTTCTTTTTGTATGTAATCTATAGAAACTTCTTTTTTTGTATTTTTTACAAATTTGTCTACAATTTGTTTTGCAAGCTCTAAAGAAAATTCTCTTCTATTAAAAGAAGCTTGCGCTATCATAGAGATAATAACGCCCTCTAATTCTCTTACATTAGATTTTATATTTTTAGCAATATATTCCACAATCTCTGATGGCATCTCTACACCATCTCTAAAAAGTTTATTGTCTAATATAGAAATTCTAGTCTCGTAATCTGGTGCTTGCAATTCTGCGGACAATCCCCATTTAAAACGAGATAACAAACGCTGTTCTATGTCTTGCATATCTACAGGTGCTTTGTCAGATGTTAAAATTACTTGCTTTCCGTTTTGATGTAAGTGATTAAAAATATGAAAGAATACATCTTGTGTACCAGCTTTTCCTGATAAAAATTGAACATCATCAATAATTAAAACATCAATCATTTGATAAAAATGAATAAAATCATTTCTCGTGTTCGATTTTACTGAATCTATAAATTGTTGTGTAAATTTTTCTGAAGAAATATACAAAACTGTTTTATCTGGGTATTTATCTTTAATATCTACTCCAATTGCGTGTGATAAATGTGTTTTACCTAAACCAACTCCTCCATAAATTAACAATGGGTTAAAAGAGGTTCCTCCTGGTTTATTGGCAACTGCCATGCCAGCAGAGCGAGCTAATCTATTAGAGTCTCCTTCAACAAAGTTTACAAAATTATAATTAGGGTTTAGTTGCGACTCTATTTTCACTTTCTGTAATCCTGGAATTACAAACGGATTTCTTAATTCTCTTTTAGTTGCATCTAATGGCACCGTAATTTTTTGAGGTTTTAATGGATCTCTGTTAGAACTAGGTATCTTAACAATTTGGGGTCTATTGCTGCTATAATTGTTCTCCATCTTTACATCGTAAATCAATTTTGCATCATTGCCTAATTTTCTTACCAATGCAACCCTTAATAATTTGATATAGTGCTCTTCTAGCCATTCATAAAAAAACTTACTAGGCACTTGTATTGTTAAGGCTTCTCCCGAAAGTTTTACTGGTTTTATTGGTTCAAACCAAGTTTTGTAAGCTTGTGGCTTAATATTGTCCTTTATAAAGGACAAACAATCATTCCAGACAGATTCAGCAGATAGGTTCATTTATAATCGAGGTACTTATAAAATTAATAAAGTTTGGTTAAAACGGATATTTAGGTCGTTTTATTGGGTTATACAAAAGTGTGAATAAAATTCAGTATAAAAAAATCAATTTGCTATTGATTATTAACTATTTTTATCGTACACTACACAAATAAATTTTATCTATAATAATTGAAAAAATCATCAACAAAAACTAGGGTTAGATATTCTGAAACTGACCAAATGGGGGTTGTTTACCATGGTAACTATGCTCAATTTTTCGAAATGGGAAGAACCGAATGGCTGCGCTCTTTGGGGGTTACATACAAAGATATGGAAATGAATGGGATAATACTTCCTGTGGTTTCTTTAAATTTAACTTTTATAAAATCCGCACTATATGACGATATTTTAACCATTCATACCTTTCTGAAAAAAGAACCAATGGTTAAAATTGAATTTAATTATGAAATTAAAAATCAGCTAGATGAATTAATTTGTACTGGAAGTTCTGTTCTAGCATTTATGAATTCTAAAAATATGAAACCAACGCGTTGTCCAGATTATTTATTGAAGGGATTAGGTTATTAAATCTATTTACCTCTTAAATATTTTTATTTGTTTTTTAAAAGTTTTGAAGTAAAAAAAACTATTCACAAATTTTCACAGCGACTTTATACAAATTATCGAAAATTGTAAAAATAGCTTCTGAGTCATTTTTACGGACAGAAATTATATATTGGCAGTCCATTTCTAATTTTTGGTTTACAATTTCAATATTTTTTTCTTTAATGATTCTCATTACAGAATTCATTAAATCATAATTAAAAGTAAGCTTATATTGAATATTAATTGTTTTTTTTAGAATATTAGAAACCTCTAAAGCCATTTTCGCAGAAGTTTTATAAGCAGAAATCAAACCACCAACACCTAATTTTGTGCCTCCAAAATAACGAACAGACACAATTAATATATTTGTAACCTCAAAAGATTGAATTTGCCCATAAATTGGCATTCCTGCAGAATTGTTTGGCTCACCATCATCATTTGCTCTGAATCTAATTTTCTCGATCCCTAATTGATAAGCATAACAAAAATGACGCGCTGTATGATGCTTTTTCCGAAGCTCTTCAAGGCGTTCTTTTACATCTTCTTCAGAAGAGACAGGGAAAGCATATCCAAAAAACTTACTACCTTTTTCTTTAAACAGTGTCTCTTCAGAAGGTATTATTATCGTTTTGTATATATCTTCCATAAGATCTTAAATAATTAGCCTGTTTGAAATTTTAAGCAATGGTCACTATTATAATTCCTAAAACAGCCATTGCAACCCCTATCTTATTTTTAATACTAAATTTCTCCTTAAAGAAAAATAGACCAACCAAAGTAGACACCACTACAATTGCTACATTGTTAATAGTAAACAAGGTTGAACTTTCGAAATTCTTATTTTGCAAAGCTTTTATTAAAAATATAATTGAATAGTAATTTGGAATCCCTAAAATGATACCTGCAATTATATTTTTATAACCAAAAGCTTCTCTTTTTTTAAGAGTTTTAATAACCAAAATAAAAAATGCAAACGCACCTGCAATACCAAATAAACTTCCAGAAAAGATAGAAACATCTTCATCTGAAACATAATTTTCCTGAATATATTTTAGCAAAGTATCAATTGTACCAGAGCCAATAAAAAGTAAAATAGGTAATAATAATGTTCCATTTTTTTCTGACTTTTCTTCTTTTACAGAAGACAGATATACTGCTATCAAAGCCATAATAATTCCTACTATTTTTAAAAAAGTTACAGACTCATTATATAAAATTATTCCAAAAACAACTGGCACAACTACAGACATTTTACCCGCAATTGAGGTAACAGAAACTCCATTTTTCTGAGCTGTCATGGCCATTACAAAAAAAATAGACACAAATAATGCTCCTAAAAACAAAGCACCAGAAAACCAAGGTTCTAAATAAATTTCTGAAATTGGTATTTGTCTTTCCGCAAAGAAAAAACCCATAGAAAAAGCAACAATGTAGTTTACAAAAATAGCTTTTAAAACATCTATTTTATAAATGCCAAAATATTTAAAAATAACAAATAAACCTGTAGAGAAAAGGATACTTAAAAGTAGAAAAATCAATTATATATAGTTTTTAGTGAGTAGTTCTAAAACGTCTTCTTTACCTGGCTTCAGATTCCAAATATGAATACCTAACGCTTTTGCAGCATCTGTATTTTCTTTAGTATCGTCAATAAACAACGTTTCCTTTGGTGCTAAATCATTAGAAGTTAAAACAAATTCGTAAATATTATTATTCGGTTTTCTTAAATTTATTTCGTGCGATAAGTAGAATTGTTCAAAACAGATTTTGAATGCATTGTATAATTCCATTCCCCAATTCTTTTGTATCCAAGAAATATGTAAATCATTGGTATTACTTAATAAGAATAGTCTGTATTTTTTACTTTCTGATAAGTTCTGAATAAAACGCAAGCGTTCTTTTGGAAAATCTAATAAAATGGAATTCCATGCTCTTTTCACCTTGTCTTGCGAAACATGTAACCTTTCTTCAAAAAAAGTAAGAAATTCATCTGTAGAAACAAGTCCCATCTCATACTGCTGCAAAATTGGCAACATTTCTTCAGATTCTTGTGAAATATGAATTTTCTGTAACTCTTCTGCAAAAAGTTTTTTATCTAGATTTATGAAAATATCTCCAAAATCAAAGACAATATTTTTAATCATTAGTATATCTTTTTAAAACATCACTTTCTATAAACTCTTCTTTAAATTCCTTTATAATTATTGGAGATTTCACTCCATTTACAAAACTAGTATTCCCAACAAAAACCAT
>CAJXAS010000020.1 GCA_913050305.1 uncultured Polaribacter sp.
CAGAATATCTCAATTTCGTTCAAGAATTAAGGGATACTATACTTAGTGTAAAGGTGCAATAATTAAAGTAAATTCATTTTAATCATTGTTTTCTTAATCTTTAAATAAGATCTTTTTTTTAAGCCTTTATGAGTTTTGTATGGCAATAAGAGGATTAAAAGCATCAGCTTTGGTAATAGTTTAATTTTTTTCATAGCGTTTTTTTGAAAATTATTTAACTGAATTACAGTTATTAATTCCTACGAATTTATTTATTCTAATTTTTCTTTTCAAGTATAAATATACGCTAAATTTATTTAATTGCAATTAGCAACTTATATAAGATCCCAATAATTTTTTATTGTAAATCTATATCAATTATAAAGAGTTAAATAACTATATTTTTTTGAGTGCAGAAAGGCCGTTCACCTCTTAAGTTAAAAGTATGAAGCAGCAGTCTCTAATTTATCTTTTTACGATGCTAATGATAACTGTTTTAGAAGCCGGCGTATTACTAACCTTAGCTACACTTTTAAGCGGTATTAAAACATTAGCTTCAGGAAAATAAGTTGCAGTGCACTGTTTTGGAATATTGTATTTTACAATCAGAAAGCCTTTTGCTATTCTTTCTTCTCCATTAAAATGACTTTTAATATCTACTAAATCCAATGGTTCTAAGTTTTGACCCCTCATGTCATCTGCATTCATGTAAAGTACTCTTCTCTCATTTAAAACACCTCTGTACCGATCATTTAACCCATAAATTGTGGTATTATATTGGTCATGAGAACGGATAGTCATCATAATAAATTGGTTTCTTTCTAATTGTATATCGGATGGTCTATTTAACGAAAAATTTGCTTTACCGTTAGTCGTAGTAGAGAAGTTATTCTCTCTGGCGTTATTAGGCAGATAGAAGCCGCCCTTAATACGTACTTTTTCATTATAATTTTCAAAACCCGGAATAACTTTCTCAATCTTAGCACGAATCAAATCATAATTAGAAACTAAAGTAGTCCAATTAGTTTTAGATTTTTTTAAAGTAGCATTTGCCAAACCAGCCACGATTGCCGGTTCACTTAATAGTTTTTTAGAGTGTGGTTCTAAATGCCCGTGAGATTGATGTACAATTCCCATAGAATTCTCTACAGATATAAACTGCGCTCCATTGGCTTGTACGTCTTTTTCAGATCTACCTAAACAAGGCAGAATCAGTGCTTTTTTACCATGAATTAAATGACTTCTATTTAGTTTTGTAGAAACATGAACTGTTAAGTTGCAATGCTTCATGGCGTTTGCTGTAAACTCGGTATCTGGTGTTGCCGAAACAAAATTACCACCCATACCAATAAAAACTTTTATTTTTTTCTGGTGCATTGCTTCAATTGATGCAACCACATCAAAACCATGTTTTCTTGGAGATTTAAAATCAAATTCGGCATCTAATTTATCTAAAAAAGAATCTGGCATTTTCTCCCAAATTCCCATAGTTCTATCTCCTTGTACATTAGAATGTCCGCGAACAGGACAGGTTCCAGCTCCCTTTTTTCCAATACTTCCTTTTAATAAAAGAATATTTACTAATTCTCTAATATTATCTACAGAATTTTTGTGTTGTGTTAAGCCCATTGCCCAACATATAATAATTTTTTCATTATTAATGATGAGTGCTGTTGCTTCTTCTATTTCCTTTAAAGAAATTCCTGTCTGAGGAAGCAATTCTTCAATTGAATATAAATCTAAGTCTAATAGCATTTCTTCAAGGCCATCAGTTTTTTCAGCGATAAAATTATGGTTAAAAACACTTCCAGGATTTTCTAATTCCTTTGCTTTCATCAATTTCAAAATAATTTTTAGCAATGCAACATCACCATTTATTTTTACTTGTAAGAATAGATCTGTTAAATCTTGCCCAGAACCGATCCATTTTAACGGATTCTGTGGGTCTTTATAATTCATTAATCCAACTTCAGGTAGCGGATTTACAGTAATAATTTTACCGCCATTTTTTTTAGTTTTTCCAAGTGCAGATAGCATTCTAGGATGGTTGGTTCCTGGGTTTTGACCGATAACAATTACTAAGTCTGTATGCTCAAAATCTTCTAAAGTAACAGAGCCTTTTCCGATTCCTAATGTCTCTGTAAGTGCAGCACCGCTAGATTCATGGCACATGTTAGAGCAGTCAGGTAAGTTATTTGTACCAAACTGTCGTACAAATAATTGATATAAAAAAGCAGCTTCATTGCTCGTTCTTCCTGATGTATAAAAAATAGCTTCATCAGGAGAGCTTAAGTTATTTAGTTCTTTTCCTATTAAATTGAATGCAGCCTCCCAAGAAATTTCTTCATAATTGTCTTTTCCTTCAGGCAAATACATGGGTTGTGTAATTCTACCACTTTTACCTATTTCGTAATCAGATAATTCAGATAATTGTGCTACCGAATGTGTTGCAAAAAAGAGTGGTGAAACCTTGTTTTTAGTTGCTTCTTCCGCGACTGCTTTTGCTCCGTTTTCGCAATATTCAGCTAAAAAAGCACGTTTAGCATCTGGATCTGGCCAAGCACAACCAGGGCAATCAAAACCTTCTTTTTGATTGATGTTTTTTAAAAGTTGTATTCCTTTTACAAGACCAACTTCACTTGCAATAACTTGTATAGAAGATTTTATTGCTTTAAACCCAACCGCAGAAGTCGGAATTTCTTTTAACTGAATTCCTGTTCGTTTTTCTGGGGATTGTGCGTTTATTTTTTTAGACATTACTTCACTATGGTTTAATGTATGAAGGATTTGCGTAAATGGTCATTTTATTTTCTCTCGTAAAACCAATTAAGCAAATACCAAATTCTTTTGCAAAATCTACAGCTAAAGAAGAACACCCAGAAACAGCAATTATGACTGGTATTTTAGCAATAAAGGCTTTGGATACAATCTCATAAGAAACTCTACCACTAACCAATAGGTAATTGGCACTCTTTAAATTATGCTCTATTAATAAGTCTCCAACGGTTTTATCTACAGCATTGTGTCTGCCAATATCTTCTTTAATAGTTAAAAGTTTGTTTTGTTTATTGAAAATAGCTGCCGCATGACTACCGCCAGATTTTTTAAAAGTTTCTTGAAAAGAATTCATTTCAATAAACATTTTATGAATTATACTTGACGTTAATTTTGTTTCTGTATTTAATTTATCTCCGTTTATTTCAATGTCTTTTAATTCTTTTTTACCACAAATTCCACAAGAAGAAACAGATAATAAAGTTCTTTTATTGAGGTATCCTTTTCCTAAATCTTTTTTAGAAATAGTTATATTTATTATGGAAGGAATCTTGTTTTCTGCTTTCTCTATTGTGGCTTCAAAGTTGGTAACACGCTTATAAATATCTTCTGCAAATAATAAGCCTCTAATAAGTGCTATGTCATTATCTGGAGTTCTCATAACAACCGTATACGGTTCACTATTTATATTTATTTGCAAAGGTGCTTCAACTACTAAATCATCTTCAATTTTGTTTTGAATTTGATTGGTGATTTTTAAACCTTGATAAGAGATTGTTTGCATGAAAGAAGAAGCTTTCCTACAAATCTACTGAAAATAAGCTTAGTGAATACCTTAGAAAGATGGAATTAAAATCAGATGATTTTACGACAAATTACTACGGTTAATTCGTTTTTAAAATTTGTTGTAAAGAAGATAAATATAGTACCACCTTCTTTTATTTTGGTTTCTTTTCTTATCTGAGCTACCGTTTTAGGGAAGTTTCTAATGGTAATATTTGCCTTATTTTCTGGAAGTAATTTTTTTAATTTCTTTTTATCGTACGAGAGAACCTGTTCAATTTTAAATGTTCTACCTGGAAAATCTAAAAGAATATCTGCAGTGTAAAGGTGAGAGTGTTGCTGCAGTTTAGATACGTTAAGTTGGTTTGTAATTTGATGAAATCCACCAGATTTTAAAATAGCCGAATTGGGTTCATACAAATAAGAAAGTGGCTCTGAATACTCTGAATACAGGTCTTCTTTATATGTAAAATGAAAAGTTTTTGTTTCCTCTTTACCAATGTTTACTGTTTTAATTTCAATACTTTTAGAATGTTCTTTGTCTAATAAAAATAACAGTTCTTTCACTTCATTGTGAATAGCAATCACATGTACCTCTTTTACAAATTTTAGTTCATTTATGGCACTTGTTATGTCTAAAATAGGAGAAGTTTTTATAAGAATTTGATTTGTTTTTGAAAATAAAAAATCAATATTTTCTGGCACATTAGGGATGCAATCTTGCAACAGAAAAACTTTTCCTTTTACGGCATCTCTTCTAGATGGATCAATATAAATACAATCAAATTTTTCTTTCGTGCTTCTAAGAAAATCAAAAGCATCTCCAGAAAAAGTAGTAATATTATTTATTTTTAGTTGTTTGAAATTATGCGCCACAATAGTCGATAATTCCGCATTAATTTCACAATGGGTAACAGCTTCAAACCGCTTAGAAAAATAAAAGCAATCAATTCCAAAGCCACCTGTAATGTCAATAATTGATGCTCCGTTTACAAGATTCGATTTATAGTTTGCAGTATGTTCAGACGAGGTCTGTTCTATATTAATTTTTGAAGGATAATATATTTGTTGTGTTCGAAACCAAGAGGCTAATTTGTGTTCTGCCTTTTGTTTTGCCACAATCTGGTTTGCTAGTTCTTGAATTGAAACATCGCTAAAAGGACTCCCTTTTAGAATCAGTTTTGTAATATCCGTTTTTAAATTTTCAGTAATAAATTGCTGAACATTTGTATTTAATATTGCTGTATTCAAAACGTTTTTAAATATCTTTTGTAATAGATTTCACAATTTTATTATCAGACAAAAATTCTTTTAAAATTACTTTTAATGCAGTATAGAGCGGAACGGCGGTAATCATACCCACAATTCCAAAAAGTAAACCACCAATAATAATAATTAAAAATATTTCTAAAGGATGCGACTTCGTAGTTTTTGAGAAAATTATTGGCTGACTTGCAAAATTATCAATCAATTGCGCAATAAAATATCCAATCATTACATAAATTGTAGTAGGTAAGATGTCACTTTGAAAATCTTGACCAATATTACTTGTCATCGATAAAACAAACATAATTACCGCACCAATCATTGGACCCACATAAGGTATTAGATTTAATAAGGCACATAAAAAAGCGATTACTATGGCGTTATCAATACCAAAAATTAATAAGATGATGGTGTACAAAACAAATAAAATAGTAATCTGTAAAAGTAGGCCAATAAAATATCTAGATAATAAATCATTAATAGTTTCTAATGATTTTGAAAATCTACCTTCCTTACCATTCGGAATTATAGTCATTACACCGTTTTTTAATAACTGGCTATCCTTCATAAAAAAGAAGGATATAAATAACACAGAAAATAGACCAACACTTAAAGATCCAACGGTGGCTAAAACAGCATTTAAGAAATCTGGAATTTCTTTAAATTGGGCAAGAATATCAATATTTTTTAATTTGCCTAAAACATCAATTCCTCTTGAAGAAAAGTAGGCAGTTATTTGATTAAATATTTCTTGAATATTTTCCTGTAATTTATCCACTTCTAATAAAGATAAACTTTGCCCTTGTTCTGCAATTAAGGGTATAAACATTAAGATTAAACTGGTGAAGAAACTCAGCATTAAAAACATTGTAAAGATCACCGCAATAGTATTGGGAAATTTCAATTTATTTCGAAGAAATAGAATAATAGGTCTGGCTATTAGCGATAAAATTCCTGCAATAATTATATAAACAATTACAGACTGAATGGCGTTTAGAAAATAACAAAGAAGAAAAACTCCTAATAGAATACCTAATGCTCTTAAAATACCGTTTGCTATTATCTTTGAATTCATTAGTTGTATCCTTTTACAGTTCCCATACTTAATTTATTTCCACTAGAAAAAGTATGACTTGTCGGCAATAATGTACCGCTTTCTGTGGTAATCCAATCTTCCCAAGTAGCCTGAACTCCGGCTATTTTCATGCTGGGTACATTCATTTTATAGCTTATCGGAAAATTATACGCATCTAAAATCCAAAGATACGAATCTCCAGGAGTAGAACCTCCTTTTCTATATTTTACTAAAAGAGCATCTTTACCATCTACTTTTTGAATACTTCGGACAATTCCTTTTTCAAATAGTTTATGAGGAGCTACCAACCAAAAAGAATCATTATTAAAAATATTCCAAGCTTTTAATATTAAAGAAGGGTCTGCAGTTTCTTGTTTTATATTGTTGAAGAAGATGGTGCTATTTTCTTTATTTCTGGTATGTAAATTTACACGAATAGTATCCCAAGAGACTGCTGCAACGTTTTTTTCTTTGTCCCATTTAAAACTTCTTCTTCCACCAAAACTCCATTCTAGAAAACGGGTGTTTTTATAAGCTTCATGTTTTACAGCTTTCAAAATACTTTTTGCTAGTATATCTGCTTTGCTATTTTCGGCTTTCACTTTATCCAAGGATATCTCCAAACCAAATAGTGATAAGGTATGTTTTGTAGATATTTTTATGCCACTTTTAGTTGTTTTCCAATTAGACCATGTTGCAGAAATACCACCTATAGGAATTATTTTTACCCACATTTTAAATGAAGTAGGCATGAAGTTTTCATCTAGAATCCAAAGATACGAATCTCCAGGAGTTGTACCTCCGGAGGCATACGTAATTAGTAGTGCATCTTTGTCATTGTATTTTACAATACGTCTTTCTGTACCTGTGTCAAAAACCTTATAAGGCGCCACTAGCCAAAAAGAATCATTGTTAAAAAAGCCTTTTGCTTGGTTAAGAATTTCAGTGTTTATTACTTTTTCATCATCAATATACACTTCAGATTTCTCTGTTTTTTTAGTATTTAAAATAACCTTATTGTTATCCCAGTTTACTACTACAATATTTTCTTGCTTGTACCATTTATAATGATGCTTACCTCTAAAGGTCCATTCTAAAATTTCTGTGTTTTTATATGCTTCATACTCTAATTCTTTTAACATTTTAGAAGCCAAAGCGTCTGCTTGTTTTCCTTGTTTTCCGTTTGGAAGAGGCTCATTGTAAGTAAAATAACAAATGGCTAATACAGCAACTAAAAGTAGGAAAAGTACTGCGGTGTATTTAATGAGTTTTTTCATAATAATATATTGTATGATAGGCTAAATTATTAATTTTTACAATAAAAAACTATTTGTTTGGTTCATTATAATTTAAAATTCAGAAAAAATCTTAGTAAATTTCTTTGGAAGTTCTTTTGAGTTTGAAATAATAGCTTTTGTAAAAGGATGTATAAATTCTAAAGATGCTGCATGTAAAAACAATCCTTTACCATTTAAGATTTTATGATCTAAAAAATATTCTTTGTCTCCTAAAATAGGATTTCCCATTGCAAACAAATGTTTTCTTATTTGATGTTTTCTACCTGTTTTTGGTTGCAGTTTCACCAAGTTTAAAAACCCAAAACGTTCTGAAGTAACAGATGCTATTTTTTCAAATTCTGTAAGTGCATTTTTTTCATCGATAGCTGAATCTATAGTTCCTTTAGAACTCATTTCACCAATTGTAACGGCAAAATAGGTTTTTTTGATTTCTTTGTTTTCAAATAATTTACTAAGTTCTGTAATTGCGGTATTTGTTTTTCCAACCAATAAAAGTCCGCTTGTAGGATAATCTAATCTATGAACAGGTTGTGGTTTTACAGCATTTGAATGTGTACTTTTTTTGAGATTTTGTGTTAATCCGTTTGCTATGGTTACAAATTTATTGCCACTGACTAAGATTCCTGCCGGTTTGCAGATGATGGCTAAGTAATCATCTTCAAATACTACTTCTAAATTTAACTTTAACCTTTCAAAATTTGATGAATTTTCGGATTCAAATAGTTCAATTCTTTCACCACCAGAGATGTATATAGCAGTTGTAGCTAAAACTCCATCAATGAAAATAAGTTTCTTTTTGATTGCTTTTTTAATAGCAGATTTGGTAGGTATTGTGTTAAATATTCCAACACCATATTCTTGAAAACGAACTTTGTTTTCTAATTTTTCAACAATATGTTTTTCTAATAATTGCATTATTTAGCAAAGAGTTGATTTATATCTTTAAAGGCCTTAAACTCTAAAGCGTTATTTTCTGGATCCTTAAAAAACATAGTAGCTTGTTCGCCAACTTTTCCTTGAAAGCGAATACAAGGGGCTATCTCAAATTTTGTATTTTCAGTTTTTAAGCGCGCTGCTAAAGCGTGCCAATCTTCCCAGCTTAAAACGACTCCAAAATGAGGAACAGGAACATCGTAACCGTCTACAGGATTTGATATTCTTACCGCTTGAAAGTCTTCTTTTTGATGAATTACTAACTGATGACCGAAAAAATTAAAATCGACCCAGTCTTCAGTAGAACGGCCTTCTTCACAATTTAATACATCTTTATAAAAAGCTCTGCATACTTCTAGATTCTGAACAGGTATTGCAAAGTGAAAAGGTTGAATCATAGTTTAGTTTTTATCAGTTTTAGTTTTAAAGTTATTATTATGAGTGTTTGGTTTTTACAGACATAATGCTGAAATTAATCATTTTTTTATGCACACCAGCAACTAATAATCAATTATCAATTAAAACCCAACCGCTTTATCGTCTCCTCTTGGATCTGCGCCACCTTCTAATTTACCATTGGGCAACAATAAAATAGCATCAACACGTCCAATAATTAAAGAGTTACGCTCTACCAATTCGTAACCTAATGCCTTTAAGTTGTCTTTTGTAGTATTATCAAATCCATTGGGTTCCATTCTAATATTGTCTGGCAACCATTGGTGATGAAAACGCGCTTTATTTACAGATTCTTGCATTCCCATTTTATAATCTACAATATTTATAATATTTTGTAAAACAGAAGTTATAATTGTAGATCCTCCTGGAGTTCCTAGAACCATTTTAAGTTTTCCATCTTTTTCTACAATGGTTGGAGTCATAGAACTTAACATCCTTTTTTCTGGAGCAATGGCATTCGCTTTAGAGCCTACTAGTCCATACACATTTGGTACTCCCGGTTTTGCACTAAAATCATCCATTTCATTGTTTAAGAAAAAGCCTGCTCCTTTTACAAGTACTTTAGAACCATACCCTGTATTTAGCGTGGTAGTTACAGAAACTGCATTTCCAAATTGATCTACAATAGAGTAGTGGGTTGTTTGATCACTTTCGTTTCCTAAAATAGCTCCGTGAGAAACTTCCGACGATTTTGTTGCCTTATCCCAAGAAAAAGAATTCATTCTTTTTTTAATATATGAAGCTGCGATTAAACTATCTATTGGAACATTGACAAAATCAAGATCTCCTAAATAATGAGCTCTATCTGCATATGACCTGCGTTCTGCTTCTGTTAATAATTGCACATACTTTGAAGAGTTGTGTGTTATCTTAGTTAAGTCAAAAGGTTCTATAGATTTTAAAATTTGTGCCAAACAAATTCCGCCACTCGCTGGCAAGGTCATAGAAATAATTTTATGATTTTTATAATTAAATTCTATGGGTTTACGCCAAATGGCCTTGTATTTTTCTAAATCTTCTAGTGAAATAATTCCACCTAGTTCTTTTACGTAATCAACAAACAGTTGTGCTGTTTTTCCTTTGTAAAAGCCATCTTGACCGTTATCTCTTATTCGTTCCAGAGTTTGCGCTAATTCTTCTTGTTTTAGCAAGTCTCCTTTTTTCCATTCTTTGTCAAATAAAATTTTGTAGTTGTTTGCTTTTTCAAAAAGTTTACGAGTTCGGTTTAAAGCTTTTGCTTGCTTGCTTGTAACCTTAAAACCGCTTCTTGCCATATTTATAGAAGGCTGAATTAAATCTTTAAAAGGAAGTCCTCCAAATTTATGATGCACTTCAAAAAGACCAGCAATAGTTCCTGGAACACCAACAGAATGCACTCCAAAACGACTTTTCCCTGGAATTACATTTCCTTCTGTATCTAAATACATATCCTTACTTGCATTTAAAGGTGCTTTTTCTCTAAAATCTAACGCACCAGTTTTGCCTTCATTCGTTCTATAAACCATAAAGCCACCGCCACCAATATTACCAGCAACAGGGTATACAACGGCCAATGCAAGTTGTGTCGCAACCATAGCATCATAAGCATTTCCACCTTTTTTTAAAATATCAGAACCAATTTTAGAAGCTTCTTCTCTGGCAGAGACTACCATTGCTTTTTCAGTAATTAAACCTGTAATTTTTTCTTTCTTGCTGTTTGTTTTGCAATTATAAAATAATAATAAAATCGTAAGCACTAAAATTATTTTTCTCATATGGTAGTATCAATTTTTTTTAATTTCTGGTTTGTGTGTGCTATTAATTCCTTAAAAAACGCTGTAAAATCTGCTTCAAATTCAGCTTCTAAGCTATGTAAATCTTCAATCGCTAAGTTCATTTGAGATTTTCCTTCTGTTCTCTTATTCATGCCATTTAAAACTTTTTCAATACCATCTTTGTATTGATAGTTAAAGAGTATATTGTATTCTATCATATAATTTATGAATTGTTGAGATTTTAGAGGCAAATCTAATTTAACCTTGTCTAATAAATTATAAACCGATTTCGTAAATAATTCTAAAGGAATTTCAGAATAGGTTGCCCAATTTTTAGCCAAGAAGTAGTCGTAAAAAATATCAATAATTACGCCATCATAATGACGGTAGCGTGCATGCAAGCGTCTTTTACTTTTTCGAACCACCTCGTGTGCATCTGTAAACGTATCTATTTCTCTGTGTAAAAATATTCCTTGCTGAATTTCTTTAGAAAAACCTTCATACTTATTTCCTTGAATGTGATCTGCAATAAAATTGCCAATCATAATACTGGTATCGTTTTTAGAAAGGTATAAGTGCGCTAAGAAATTCATTTTTTTAAATCTAAACAAAAAACCACAATTAACTTAAAAATTAATTATGGTTTTCTTATTATTTATATGTGAATACCTACCTGCGCAGGAATGATAAATTTAATCGATTAACTATTTAACATTACTGGCATTACAAGCATTGTAACTTGTTCACCTTCATCCGTGCCATCAATAGGAGTTAAGATTCCTGCTCTGTTTGGCAAAGACATTTCAATTAAAACATCATTAGAACTTAAGTTGTTTAACATCTCACTTAAAAAACGAGAATTAAAACCTATCTGCATATCATCGCCTTGATAATCGCAACTTAAACGCTCGTCTGCTTTGTTTGCAAAGTCTAAATCTTCTGCAGAAATATTTAATTCTGTACCCGCCATTTTCAAACGAATCTGGTGCGTTGTTTTACTAGAGAAAATAGAAACACGTCTTACAGAGTTTAAGAAAGAAGCTCTGTCTACTGTTAATTTATTCGGATTCTCTTTTGGAATTACTGCTTCGTAATTAGGATATTTTCCATCAATTAAACGACATACTAAAACTACGTTATCGAACGTAAATTTTGCATTAGCATCATTATATTCGATTGTTACATCACTATCAGAACCCCCTAAAATTCCTTTTAATAAATTTAAAGGTTTCTTTGGCATAATGAATTCTGCTGTTTGATCTGCAGTAACATCTGTTCTTGTATATTTTACTAATTTGTGAGCATCTGTAGCTACAAAAGTTAAGCTTTGAGAACTAAACTGAAAAAAGACTCCACTCATTACTGGGCGTAAATCATCATTTCCAGCAGCAAAGATTGTTTTAGAAATTGCAGTTCCTAAGATGTTTGCAGGCACTACCGTTTTACTTGGTGATGGTAATGAAACCGCTTTTGGGAATTCATCTCCACCAAAATAAGCCATATCATACTTCCCTTGATCTGAACTAATTTCAATGGTGTTACTACCTTCGGTTTTAAACGTTAATGGTTGGTCTGGAAACGTCTTTAAAGTATCTAATAATAAACGTGCAGAAACAGCAATAGAACCAGAACTGTCACTTTCTACAGCAACTACAGAACTCATAGTTGTTTCTAAATCTGATGCAGAAATTTTTAGTTGATTCTCTGATAATTCAAACAGAAAATTATCTAAAATTGGTAATGTGTTGTTGCTATTTATAACGCCTCCTAAAACCTGTAGTTGTTTTAATAATTGCGAACTAGATACAATGAATTTCATATACTGTTATTTCGTTATTTGAATTACAAATATATTCTAAATAAGTGACTTTAAAAATTATTTTATTAACAGGTTATCACTATTTTTTTTACGAATTCTAAAATGTTATAATTATGTTAACAAACTTCATTTTAGTTCTTAAAAAACTACATTTGTTTGGTCTCCAAATTTAAAATATGAAGAAATTTTTTCTACTGAAAATTGTGTTTTTATTGATTATGAACTCAATATCTGCGCAAAAACCTCAAAAATTAACTTCAAATCAGATTTACGAAAAAATTCAAAAACTAAATTTTTTAGGAACGGCTTTATACATTGCTGCGCATCCAGATGACGAAAACACCCGTTTAATTGGGTATTTAGCAAATGAAGTAAAGGCAAGAACTGGTTATTTGTCATTAACAAGAGGAGATGGTGGGCAGAATTTAATTGGATCAGAAATTAGAGAACTTTTAGGGGTAATTAGAACGCAAGAATTATTGGCAGCTAGAAATATCGATGGTGGTGAACAATTTTTCACAAGAGCAAATGATTTTGGATATTCTAAACACCCAGATGAAACTTTAGCAATTTGGAATGAAAAGGAAGTGCTAAGTGATGTTGTTTGGGTTATTAGAAACTTTAAGCCAGATGTAATAATCAATCGATTTAATCATAGAACTCCAGGTACAACTCACGGGCACCATACATCTTCTGCTATGTTAAGTATTGCCGCTTTTGACCAGGCAAATGATAACTCTCAGTTTGCTTCTCAATTAAAATATACTGGCCTTTGGCAGCCAAAAAGATTGTTTTTTAATACATCTTCTTGGTTTTATAAAAGTCAACAAGATTTTGAAAAAGCAACAAAAGGTAAATTAATGGCTTTTGATGTTGGTGTATATTATCCGTTAAAAGGCCTTTCTAATAATGAGTTAGCATCTATGGCAAGTAGTCAGCATTTATGTCAGGGTTTTGGCAGAATAACCACCAGAGGAAGTCAGAATGAATATGTAGAGTTTTTAAAAGGAGACAAGCCAAAAGATAAAAATGATATTTTTTCAGGAATTAATACCACTTGGAATCGTTTAAAAGATGGGGGAGAAGTTGGTGCTATTTTATATGAAATAGAAGAGCACTTCGATTTTGTAAATCCGGCAATACACTTACCTAAATTAATGGAAGCGTACCAGTTGATTCAGAAATTAGAAAATACGCATTGGCGCTCAATTAAAGAAAAGGAACTGAAAGAAATTATTGAAGCTTGTGCAGGTCTGTATTTAGAGGTTTCTGCAAATAGTGCTTCAGGAGTGCCAAATACTTCAATAGAAATTAATTTTGAAGCTTTAAATAGAAGCATGATTGCTATTGAACTTATTTCAGTTACATCTAACATTGATAAAAAAATATTTTTGAAAGAGTTGGATTTAGAAACGAATAAAAAAATAAATTTTAAGAATAAGATTACATTAGCAACAACTGAATTTTCAGATCCTTATTGGTTAAAAAAAGAAGCTTCTTTAGGAATGTATTCAGTGGAAAACCAATTATTAATCGGGAACCCAGAAACTTCAAGACCTGTGTCAATTAATTTTAATTTAACTATTGAAGGCATTCCAATAACCATTACAAAAAATCTGGTTAGAAGATATGCAGAAAGAGATATTGGTGAAATTTATGAACCTTTTGAGGTTTTACCTAAAGTAACAACTAAACTAAAAGACAAAGTACTTATTTTTTCTAATGATATGCCACAAAAAGTAGTGGTTGAAGTGCGCGCAGGAGCAAATAATGTAGTTGGTACTATAAAATTAGAAGTTCCAGAAGGATGGAAGGTCTCTATGAAAACCAAAACATTTAGAATTCAACAAAAAGGAGATAAATATGAAGTTGAATTTTTAGTTTTTCCAACGGTAAAACAATCAGAAGGAAAGCTAAAAGTAATTGTGACTTCAAATGGAAAAATATATAATAAGGAGTTGGTAGAGATCAATTATAATCACATCCCTAAACAATCTGTTTTATTAAATTCTGAGGCAAAGGTTGTTCGCTTAAATATAAAGACAATAGGCACTAAAATTGGGTATATAAGAGGCGCAGGAGATGCTGTTCCAGAGAGCTTACGTCAGATAGGTTACACAGTTGACCTTATAAATCCGATAGAAATTAATGAGAATAACTTACTTGCATATGACGCAATTGTTTTAGGAATTAGAGCTTATAATGTAGTAAAAGCATTAAAATTCAAACAAAAATATTTATTAGCATACGTAGAAAATGGTGGTAATATGATTGTGCAATACAATACTAATAGACGGGTAGATGTTGCTGCGCCTTTTGAATTAAAATTATCTAGAGACCGCGTTACAGATGAGTTTGCAGAAGTTCGGGTTTTAGAGAAAGAACATTCACTTTTAAATTATCCAAATAAAATTACCGCTGAAGATTTTAAAGGTTGGGTGCAAGAAAGAGGTTTATATTTTCCAGGATCATGGAGTAAAGAATACACGCCAATTTTATCTATGAATGATAAAGGTGAAACACCAAAAGAAGGAAGTCTGTTAATTGCAAAATTGGGCAAAGGGAATTACATTTACACTGGTTTAAGTTTTTTTAGAGAATTGCCTGCAGGTGTCTCTGGTGCATATAAATTGTTTGCAAATATGTTGGCGGTTGGTAAAGAGGATTTGAAGTAATCAAAAGAAATTAAAAATTATAGATTCATATTCATGAATAATCAAAAATACACTTGGAAAAAAGAATACACATTTGTGCTAGCAGCGAATGTAATTTACTTGATTGCGTTTTATGTTATTACTAATTATTTTACATTTTAATAGATGGAGATAGCAAGCAAATTACATTTAGTAGATTGGATTATTTTATCTGTAACACTCGTATCTATAGTTGCATATGGAACCTATGTAACCAGAAAAAATGCAAACGTAACAGATTATATAAAAGGGGGAAATGATTCGAAATGGTGGACCATTGGTTTGTCTGTGATGGCAACACAAGCAAGTGCCATAACCTTTTTATCAACCCCAGGACAAGCGTTTCATAGTGGAATGGGTTTTGTACAGTTTTATTTCGGATTGCCGATTGCTATGGTGATTATTTGTGTGGTATTTATTCCGATTTACCACAAGCTAAAAGTATATACAGCCTACGAGTTTTTAGAAGGAAGATTCGATTTAAAAACAAGAAGTTTAGCCGCAATTTTATTTTTAATTCAGAGAGGTTTGGCAGCAGGAATTACCATTTTTGCGCCTGCAATTATTCTGTCAGCAGTTTTAGGGTGGGATTTACTAACCTTAAATATCATCATTGGTTTTTTAGTAATTATTTATACTGTTTCTGGAGGAACAAAAGCGGTAAACGTAACGCAGAAGCAACAAATGATTATCATTTTTATAGGAATGTTGAT
>CAJXAS010000021.1 GCA_913050305.1 uncultured Polaribacter sp.
TCTTTTGTTAAGCCATAACCAGATTTAATCTCAACAGCACCTGTGCCTAATTGTATAATATTTTCTAATCTAATCTTACTTTGATGGTAGAGGTCCTCTTCAGAAGTTTCCTGCAAACATTTGGCAGAGTTTAAAATTCCACCCCCATTATCAGCAATTTCTTTATAGGAAAGTCCGTTTATTCGATCTACAAATTCATCTTCTCTATTTCCAGCATAGACCAAATGAGTATGAGAATCGCACCAAGAAGGCAGTATCATTTTACCGGTTGCATCAATTGTTTTTATTTCAATATCCGGGCAGTCCTTCATCAATCCAAAATCAGAAATTAAGCCGTTCTTAACTAATAAAAAAGCATTTTTAAGTGTTGGTAAAACGTTCATCTCTTTTCCTGAAAGAAAATCAATTGACGTTTCCCTAACCTGAATTAATTCTTTAATATTTTTAAAAAGTACATTCATTAAAACAAGTCTTTTAATAGATTTTCTTCTACCAAGTTAGGTAAAGTAATTTTTAAATTAGGCGTTCTTTCCATTTCTCTTTTTATAGCAAAAATTGCTTCCTCATTTCTAGCCCAACTTCTTCTTGCAACACCATTATTTACGTCGTAAAAAAGCATATTTTTTAATTTTTCGTCTGCTTCTTTGGTTCCGTCTAACAACATCCCAAAACCACCATTCATTACTTCTCCCCAGCCAACGCCGCCACCATTGTGAATAGAAACCCAAGTTGCCCCTCTAAAACTGTCTCCAATTACATTATGAATTGCCATATCTGCCGTAAACTTACTTCCATCATAAATATTTGAAGTTTCTCTAAAAGGAGAATCTGTTCCACTTACATCATGATGGTCTCTTCCTAAAATAATTGCTCCAATTTCTCCTTTTGCAATCGCATTATTAAAAGCCTCCGCAATTTTTACCCGACCTTCTGCATCGGCATACAAAATTCTTGCTTGAGAACCCACCACCATTTTATTAGATTTTGCATTTTGTATCCAAGTGATGTTATCCTGCATTTGCAGTTGAATTTCTTCTGGAGAATTTTCCATTAACTCTTTTAGCACGGTTGCTGCAATTTCATCTGTTTTGTCTAAATCTTCAGAATTTCCAGAAGCACAGACCCATCTGAAAGGACCAAAGCCGTAGTCAAAACACATAGGGCCTAAGATATCTTGCACATAAGAAGGGTATTTAAAATCGATATTATTTTCTGCCATTACAGCTGCACCTGCTCGAGAAGACTCTAGTAAAAATGCATTTCCGTAGTCAAAAAAGTAGGTTCCTTTTTCGGTGTGTTTGTTAATAGCATTTGCGTGTCTTATTAAAGAGGTTTGTACTTTTTCTTTAAAAAGCTCAGGATTTTCTCTGATTAAGATATTTGATTGTTCGTAAGAGGTGTCGGCAGGATAGTAGCCGCCCGTCCAAGGAATGTGCAAAGAAGTTTGATCGGAGCCAATATGAATAAAAATATTTTCTTCATCAAATCTTTCCCAAACATTAATAATGTTTCCAATAAACGCAATGGAAACTACCTCTTTGTTTTTTTGAGCTTCTAAAGTTCTTTCAACTAGTGTATCGAGATCATCAATTAAAACATCTACCCAACCTTGTTCATGTCTTTTTTTAGCTGCTCTGCTATTTACCTCTGCACAAATAGTAATACAACCTGCAATATTTCCTGCCTTGGGTTGTGCGCCACTCATGCCGCCTAAACCTGCAGTTAAAAATATTTTACCACTCGGATTTTCCTCTTTCTTTAAAATTTTTCTAAAAGCATTCATTAAGGTGATGGTCGTTCCGTGTACAATTCCTTGCGGACCAATATACATAAATGAACCCGCTGTCATTTGCCCATATTGCGTTACACCTAGGGCATTAAATTTCTCCCAATCGTTGGGTTTTGAATAATTCGGAATCATCATTCCGTTCGTAACAACTACTCTTGGTGCATTTTTAGATGAAGGAAATAATCCCATTGGATGCCCAGAATACAAATGCAATGTTTGTTCTTCTGTCATCATTGCTAAATATTGAACTACCAAAAGATATTGTGCCCAATTTTGAAAGACAGCACCATTTCCACCATAGGTGATTAATTCTTCTGGATGCTGTGCAACATCAGGATTCAAATTGTTATGAATCATTAAAATAATTGCTGCGGCTTGTTGCGTTTTTGCAGGGTACTCTGAAATTGATCGAGCATAAATTTTGTAATCTGGTTTGAATCTGTACATATAAATTCTACCAAATTCTTTTAATTCATTGGCAAATTCTGTTGCCAATTCTTGATGCCATGCTTTTGGGAAGTAGCGCAAAGCATTTTTTATTGCCAATTGTTTTTCTTCAACAGATAAAATATCTTTCCTTTTAGGAGCCCTATTTGCATCTGTTGGATAGTTTCTTTTCGCGGGTAATATACTTGGAATTCCTTGTAGGATTTGTTCTTTAAATGTCATGCTTAGTTGTATTTTACAATCAGGTTTTTATTTTCTACGAGTAGAATCATATTGTTAATGTCGTCTTTTAAAAGTCTGTCTTCCTCTAATTTATCAACTTTTTCTCTAATAATTGAGTAGTTTTTTTCAATAATTTCAGAAAATGTATTTGGTCTTCTAAATTCTAAAGCTTGTGCTGCGTACATTAACTCGATGGCTAATATTTTTTCTAAATTCCCTAAAATTTCATTGAATTGTCGCCCAGAAATACTTCCCATAGAAACATGGTCTTCTTGGCCTAAAGAAGTAGGAATACTATCTGCAGAAGGAGGAAAGCATAAAGATTTATTCTCGGTAACCAATGCTGCTGTGGTATATTGCGGAATCATAAATCCGGAATTTAAACCACCACTCTTCGTTAATAATCTTGGCAATCCATATTTCCCTTCTAATAATAAATAACAACGTCTGTCTGCTATATTTCCTAATTCTGAAGCTGCAATTGAACAATAGTCTAATGCCATAGCTAAAGGCTGTCCGTGAAAATTACCTCCAGAAATTGCTTCAGTTTCACTTAAAATAATTGGGTTGTCTGTAACCGAATTCATTTCTATTTCAGCCAATTCTAATAAATGATAAAAGGCATTTCTAGAAGCACCGTGCACTTGTGGAATACAACGCATAGAATACGGGTCTTGAACGCGTTCACAATTTTCATGTGAAGTAATATTTTGAGAATCTTTAAAAATGTGGCGCATTCGTTCTGCAACTTTTATACTTCCTTTAAAAGGCCTAATTGCGTGTAATTCTTCTCTAAACGGAGAAGAACTTCCTTTGTAACCTTCAATACTCATAGCTCCAGAAATATCTGCTAAATCTAGTAGATACTCCATTTTTAGGAGTCCGGTTATGGCGTGGGCTAAAATAAACTGTGTTCCGTTAATTAAACCTAAACCTTCTTTTGCATGTAATTCTAAAGGTTCTAGATTATGCTTTTTTAAAACTTCTTTTGCAGCAACAATCGTGTCATCTATCCAGAAATCTCCTTCACCAATTAAGGGTAAAAATAAGTGAGAAAGTGGGGCTAAATCTCCAGAAGCTCCTACGGAGCCTTGTTTAGGAACTGTTGGTAGTAAATCATTTTCAATAAAATAAATAATGCGTTCTATTAATTTCAAACGAACACCAGAAAACCCTTGGCAAAGTGCATGCACTTTGCAAATCATCATAATTTTTGATAAACGTTTATCTATGTTTTTACCAACACCAACGGCATGTGTAATTAGTAAGTTTGTTTGAAGTTGGTTCGTTTCTTCAGGTGAAATTTGTACATCGCACAAAGGACCAAAACCAGTATTTATACCATAAACTGCTTCGTCTTTTTTGGTAATAACTTCTACTTTTTTTCTACTAGAAATTATTTTTTCTTCTGCTTCTTTATTAATAGTTGCTTTTAAAACACCGTTTGTAATGTCTTGTATTTTATGAAGTGTAAGATGATCTATTCCGTATTTAAACATTGTATTTTATTTGAATTGTCTGTTAACAAAGTTATGATTACTTTTGATGCTTTATAATACTCTTTATTGTAACTATTAAGAACTATGGGTTATCAAATAGAATTAAGACATCTCCGTTATTTTTTGGCTGTAGCAGAAGAATTACATTTTAGAAAAGCAGCTGAAAAGTTGTTTATTTCTCAACCCGGTCTTAGCAGACAAATTAAGCTTCTTGAAGAAGAGTTGGGGGTTGTTTTATTTGAAAGGCACAATAGAAAGGTTGTTTTAACAAAAGTGGGGGCCTATTTAAAAGTAGAATTTGAATTACAATTAAAAACACTTTCACATACTTTAGAGAATGCAAAATTACTACATGATGGCAAGAGGGGTGCTTTGAAAATTGGGTATGTGGGTTCTGCTATGCAAGACGTTATTCCTAATTTATTACTAAGTTTTGAGAAAAATCACCCGAATATTTTATTTAATCTCAAAGAGATAGATAACCAAAATCAAATAGAAGGATTACTTGATTATTCTTTAGATATTGGTTTTGTACGTTTAGAAAGAGTGCCAAGAGCTTTAGAAATTAAAACTATTTTAAAGGAAAATTTCTGTTTAGTTTTACCAAAAGATCATCTAATAAATGAAGATAACTTTAAAAGTTTATCACAATTTAAAGCAGCATCTTTTATTCTATTTGATGCTAAATATAGTACCTCATATTACGAGAAAGTAATGCAGATTTTTGATGATTGTGGTTTTACGCCATTAATATCTCACAATACAATTCACTCTAGTTCTATTTTTAAGTTGGTAGAAAATAATTTTGGAATATCGATTATACCGAAGTCATTGGCCCAAAAAAGAGGGCATAAAATTAAATTTATTGAGTTAGACAAAATTTCGCAAAAAACAACGCTTTCTGTAATTTGGAATCAAAAAAACACCAATCCGATTTTAAATGATGTTTTAGAGTTACTATAGTTTCTGAAAACTAGAATAAGTACAAAAAAACTAAACTAAAAAGGTTGGGTTTAAAAGTAGTACTTCTTTATATAACAAAGTGGATGTATATGGCAACGCACGATTGGATGGGTAAGTAGTCTGTTTTTTAATTCACGCACGGATCATTTCTTCCAAGTACCCCCATAAGTATAGTTAGGGTTTTCTTTTTTAACGGTTAACAAACATTCTTTACAGACAAAAACCCATTCTTTTGGGTTTTTATATTGCACTCTATACATCGTAGAGAAATCTACTTTACATTTGTCACAATATTTAATTCGTTGTTTCATAATCCACTTAACTCACTTGTAACTTAACTCTTATAGTGTAATATAACTCATTTATAATTATCTTTTGATACTTCCCTGGCAACCTTGAAAGCAATTCTAAAAACCAAAAAACCCGTAAATCATTGTTTATAAATGAGTTACGGGATAATTTTGTGGTACCTCCAGGAATCGAACCAGGGACACAAGGATTTTCAGTCCTTTGCTCTACCAACTGAGCTAAGGTACCATTGCCTTAGCGGATGCAAATATAAAATGTTTTTTCATATCTACTAAAGAAAACTTCAAAAATTGTGCTGTTTTTTATTTTTTAGCTAAATTTGACCCATGAATCTAGCAATTGATATTGGAAACACTAGGGTTAAAGCGGCTGTTTTTGAGGAAGATAAACTTATAGAACTACTTGTTTTTGATAAAAAAATAATTGTTTCTGAAATAAATAAAATCATAAAAAAACATACAATTTCTGCCGGAATCATATCAAATGTTGGTACAATTTCAGAAAGTAAGTTGGCGCAATTGAATAAAAGCTTCAATTTTATAGTTATTTCTGCTTCTTTAAAAGTGCCTTTCAATAATTTATATAAAACGCCAAATACTTTAGGAGTAGATAGAATTGCATTAGTTGCTGCTGCAGTAAAACAATTCCCAAATACCAATGTCTTGATTATTGATGCAGGAACTTGTATTACTTTTGATTTTGTAGATGTTAATGCTTCTTATTTGGGAGGTGCAATTTCTCCAGGTATAAAAATGCGATACAAAGCTTTAAATAAATTTACCGCTAATTTACCGCTAATAGATACTATAGAATTGCACGATTTTATTGGAAAAAATACAGAAGAGAGTATTATTTCTGGTGTTTTAAATGGCGTAAAAAATGAGATAAATGGCATTATCGAAGACTATTACCTTAAATATTTAGATTTAACAGTAGTTTTAACAGGAGGAGACACAAATTTCTTGTCAAAACAATTAAAAAGTAGCATATTTGCCAATCAAAATTTTCTCCTTCAAGGATTAAATGAAATATTAAAATTTAACCAGCACAAATGATTAAAAAGGTTTTAATAGTTTTTTTATTGATTACGTCAACTAGTAGCTTGCTAGCACAAGGTACAAGTTCTTCACCATATTCTTTTTTTGGAATTGGAGAACAATATTCTCCAAGAACTTCAGAAAATTCAGCAATGGGTGGAATTGGAGTTGCTTTTAACCATTACAAGTATTTAAACTTTACAAATCCTGCAGCAATTGCTTTTCTGAGAGAAACCACCTATTCTGTGGGGATTTTAAATAATGATTTAACTTTAAAAACAGCGGATACTAAACAGAACTCTGTTTCTACAAGTCTAAACTATATTGCTTTAGGTTTCCCACTAGGCAAGAAAGCAGGTTTTTCTTTCGGATTACAACCTTTATCCTCAGTTGGCTATTCATTATCTAATAATGATTTTGATGAAAATGAAAACCTATCGGCTATAACCTTATTTTCGGGAGAAGGCGGTGTAAACAGAGTTTACGGTACTTTTGGAATACAGATTTCAAAATCTTTGGCCATTGGTATAGAAGCAGATTATAGTTTTGGTACTATAGAAAACAGTATTACCAACAAAAGAGATAATGTAAGTTTAGCTTCAAAATATAAAGAAGAGAGCGTTATTAGAGGAGGGGCAATTACTTTAGGTTCTCAGTATCAGAAAATGTTTAAGAGTAACCTGTATTTTAATGCAGGTGCAACCGTAAAATTAGGTAACGATCTAAATACTACCGGTAATGAGTATTTATATTCATTAGTGGGTTCAGGAGCAACTGATATAGCAAGAGATACAATCTATGCTAATGAGATTTCTGGTAAATACAAATTACCAATGAAATCTATTATCGGTTTAGGTCTTGGTAAACGTGATAAATGGCACGTAGGTGTAGAGTATCAGAATCAAGATGCTTTGCAATCTGAAGGTTTTACGAATATTACAAATTCTTCTTACAACTACGAAAAATCAAATAGAATATCTTTAGGGGGTTTTTATTTACCTAAAATAAATTCTATATCAAGTTACTGGGAAAGAGTTACCTATAGAGCTGGTTTGCGAATTGAAAAAATAGGATTGGCAGTTGATGGCACTGGGACAGGTGCAAATTTTACTTCAATAGACGACTTTGGCATGTCTTTTGGACTAGGACTACCATTAAAACAGTTATCTACTGTTAATTTAGCATTAGAGTACGGTAAAAGAGGGACAACTTCTAATAATTTAATTGAAGAAAATTATTTTAATGTTAGACTTAGTTTGTCTTTGACGGCCTCTGGCCAGCAAGGTTGGTTCAGAAAAAGAAAGATTGATTAATCTATTTATAAAACTATTACAATGAAGAAATTTACGTTTTTATTAGCTGCAATGTTATTCATAACTACAGTAGAAACAAATGCTCAAGATGCAAATAGAGAATGTACTATCAAATACAATCTATTTAAGGGAGATTATCAATCTAAAAAGTTCGATGAAGCATATGTGAATTGGATATATTTAATGGACAATTGTAAAGATTTATCTGTTAACATTTATAAGTTTGGTGCTACTTTAGCAGAGGATGTTAGAAAAGATCCTGTTTTATCAAAAAGAGTATATGAACAAAGATTACAGTACTACCCATCCAAAAATCCTGCGAAAGTTCATAGTGACTATGCTACCTATTTATTTGAGAATAAATTAGCTTCAGATGAAGAAGTTTTTAAAATTTTAGAAAAAGGATATGCTATAGATCCAACTAAAATGGGTGTTAAGAATTTGTACATTTATTTTCAAGGAATAACCGATAGAAATAAAGATACAAATCCGCAAAAGGTTTTTGATACTTATGATGATGTTTTAGAAAATGTAAACATTAAATTAGAAGGGTATGCTAAAAAATTAGTGAAGTATAGTGATACGACTTTAGTGTTAGACAAAAGAGGGAAACAATTAAAAAGAGCGTATACGGTTAATTCAAAAGCTTTAGGCACCGTAGAAGGTGGTTTGGATGCAATTATTTCTGAAATAGCTACTTGTGTGCGTTTAATTCCTTTATATGAAAGAGATTTTGAAGTTAATAAATCAAATGCAGTTTGGCTAAAGAGATCAGTTTCTAGAATGTTTAATAAAGGTTGTCAAGGAGAGCCGTTATTTGAGAAATTAGTAAGGGCGTATGCAGAAGCTTCACCGTCACCAGAAGCGTATGCTTTTTTAGCAAATGTTTTAGAAGATAACGGCGATACTGCTGGAGCTAATGCGATGAGAACGAAATCTTTCGAATTAGAAACAGATCCTTTAAAGAAAGCGAAGTACAAATTAAAGTTTGCTCAGGCAGCTAAAGATAGAGGACAATATAGCAAAGCTAGAAGTTTAGCTAGAGAAGCTTTAAGATTTAATCCAAGTTCGGGTAGGGCTTATTTATTTATCGCTACTTTATATCAATCTAGTGTAAATAAATGTGGTGAAAACTTATTCGAAAAAAGAATGGTATATGTTGCTGCACTGAACATGGCAAGAAGAGCTTCGGCTGTAGATCCAAGTATTTCCTCTAGAGCAAGAAAATATATTAATACATACAGAGCAAATGTGCCAAGTCAAAAAGACATATTTAATGCAACTGCAGTTCCAGGAGGGAAATTCACAATCAAATGTTGGATCGGTGAAACTGTAACCATACCAAATAAATAGTTATTTGAAAAATTACAAAAAAATAGTATCAAAAAGCATTGCAGTAATTTATTTTACTGCAATGCTTTTTTCTTGTTCTAATACTACTGAGGAAGTTCGTAATTTTTTAGAAGAAAAAAATCTACCAATTGGCAAGGCTAAAGAAGCATTTCATGTGTATAAAGATTCTGGTCAGATTACATCTAAATTAATTACACCTTTATTATTAGATTTTAGCAATCGAAAAAAGCACCCTTATAATGAGTTTCCTGAAGGAATAAAAATTATAAATTTCACTAATAAAGGGAAAGATTCTGTAACTATTATTGGAAATTATGCCTTATCTTATGTGAAGACAGAAGTCTCAGAAATTAAGGGAAATGTGGTTGTTGTAAATCATACAGATAAATCTAGATTAGAAACAGCACAATTGTTTTGGGATCAAAAGACAAAATATTTTGTTTCTGAGAAAGCATTTGTAATGTATAAAGGAAATGATACAATAATTGGTGTGGGTTTTGAATGTAAAGAAGATTTAAGTAAACATTTGGCAAAAAAGACAACAGGTAGAATAGAAACAAAAGAATAAAATTATGAATAGAATTTGGAAATTTTTTCAGTACGGTTACTTAATAGTAGCTTTAATGTTTTTGGCAAAAGGAGTCTCTCATTGGGATGAAACAGGAAATAAGTCTTACTTATGTTTTGGTTTTGCATTTTTGATTATCTTAGTATTCTTTTTTAAAAGACATTTTAGAAAAAAAGTCGAAAAAAGAAATAACCTAAATAAATAGTTTATTAGTTTCTGAATGGAAATTGAACTTATTATAATATTTTTATCAATTATACTTTCCGCCTTTTTTTCGGGAATGGAAATTGCATTTGTTTCTGCAAATAAACTACACATAGAATTAGAGAAAAAGAGGGAAGGTTTTATTCCTCAGATTTTAAATAGAATTACCCAAAAATCTTCAAAATTTATTACCACGATGTTGGTGGGAAATAACATATCATTAGTAATTTATAGTTACTATATGGGTGAATTTCTGCTTGGAACTTTACCTTTAGAGGCTCTTAATGAATTCTCAATCTTATTAATACAAACTGTAATTTCTACAATTATAATATTGGTAACTGCAGAATTTCTGCCAAAAGCTATTTTTAGAATTTATGCAAATGAAGTGCTTAAGATATTTGCTTTACCTGCTTATATATTTTATGTTTTATTTCATTTCATTTCAGATTTTATTACGGCTATTTCAGATTTTTTTCTTCGTATTTTCTTTAAAACAAGTGCAGATAAACAACAAGTAGCTTTTAGTAAAGAAGAGTTGGGTAATTATATTTTAGAGCAGTTAGAAACAAGTAATGACGGAGATGAGGTAGATTCGGAAATTCAAATTTTTCAAAATGCTTTAGAGTTTCATAACGTAAAGGCAAGAGAGGTAATGGTTCCTAGAACCGAAATTACCGCAGTAGAAATTCATGAAAAAGTAATTAATTTAGAGCGTGTTTTTATAGAAACTGGTTTATCTAAGGTGCTGGTTTATAAATCATCTATGGATGATGTAGTTGGTTATATTAGTGCTTTTGAACTTTTCAAAAAGCCAAAAACTATAAAATCTATTTTACTTTCGGTAGAAATTGTACCAGAATCTATGATGATTAATAATGTTCTAAATATTTTAATGAGGAAACGTAAAAGTGTAGCTGTGGTTGTAGATGAATACGGTGGAACTTCAGGAATGATAACTGTAGAAGATATTGTTGAAGAGTTGTTTGGTGAAATAGAAGATGAACATGATTCGCAAGCATTTTTAGAAGAAAAAATAAATGAAACTACTTTTAATTTTTCTGCAAGATTAGAGGTAGACTATTTAAATGAAGAATACGGATTAAGTATCCCTAAATCTGAAGCCTATGAAACTTTAGGAGGTTTTATTATAGAGCATACAGAAAATATACCAGAAGAGAACGAGATTGTAGATTTAGAAGGTTTTGAAATCACAATTTTGAGTACCAGTGGTGCAAAAATAGTTGTTGTTTCTCTTAAAGTTACAGATTTAGAAGATTCGTAAATAGAATTTCTTTCCTTTTAATAAAAATTACCAAATTACTTACTGTTTAGTTTAAAAAGAGGTTGCAATATTAAAACCCTAATCGTATATTCGCCTCCTAATAAATTTAAATGTATGGCAATTTTATCAAAAATTAGAGAACGTTCAATGTTCTTAATCATCATAATTGGTTTAGCACTTTTTGCTTTTGTATTAGATCCTTCTACTTTAGGAGATTTTTTTAATTCAAGCAAAGTAAATGAGGTAGGAGAAGTTAATGGAGAAGCAATTTCTACCCAAGAATTTGCTCAAGCTTTAGATCAGTATAAGCAACAATCTGGAAGTAAAGTTTCTGAAATGCAAGCAGCAAAAGCTGTTTGGAGTAATATCTTAAGAAAGAAAATTTATAAAAATCAGTTAAACGAAGCAGGAATTACCATTGGTGAGCAAGATGTTTGGAATGAAGTAATAAATACTTCTTCTGTGCAAAATAATCCACAGTTTCAAAATGAGGCAGGTTTGTTTGATGAGTTAAAGTTGAAACAATTTTTAGCCGATACTAAAGAGAATAACAAAGAAATGTGGTCTGCTTGGTCTAATTACATGAACCAAATTAAAGATAATGCAGAAACCAATACCTACAATAAATTAGTTACTGCAGGTTTAGGAGCTTCTTTAAAAGAAGGGGAGACTGAATATTTAATTGAGAACACAAAATTAAGTGGTCAGTTTGTGTATGTGCCTTATAGCAGTGTTGCAGATAGTTTAGTGAGACTTAAGAAGTCTGAAGTAGCATCTTATATTAAAGATAATGAAAATAAGTTTCAAGTAGAAGCTACAAGAGATTTATCTTATGTTAAGTTTGATATTACAGCAACTTCAGAAGATGAGGATGCGATTAAACAAAACGTAGCGAATTTAATAGAAAATGGCGTAGACAGAAATGATGATGCAACAATTGGTTTCAAAAACACTTCAGATTATAAAGAGTTTTTAGCTGAAAATGGTTCTGATATTAATTTAGATTTAGGCTATAAATTTAATGCTTCTATTAACCAAACAATAGCGAATGAAATTTTTGCAGGAAACAAAGGAGATGTTTTTGGTCCTTACAAAGACCAAGGGTTCTTTAAGATTTCTAAAATAACAGAGGTTACTAAAATGCCAGATTCAGTAAAGGCAAGTCATATTTTAATTCCTTTTATTGGTTCGCAAAGAGCTGCACAAAACGTAACAAGAACAAAAGAGCAAGCAGAAAAATTAGCAGACAGTGTTCTTACAGTTGTAAAGAGAAGTAGAAGTAAATTTGCTGCTTTGGCAAAAACTTTATCGTCAGACTTAGGTTCTGGGGCTAAAGGAGGTGATTTAGATTGGTTTAATTATAACTCTATGACACCAGCTTTTAGAGATTATTCTTTTACTAATAAAAAAGGTTCTGTAGGTATTGTAGAAACACCTTTTGGTTACCATGTTATAAGAGTAGATGCTACAAGAAATAATCAAACAGTTTTAAAACTAGCAACTTTTGGAAGTAAAATAGTGCCTTCAGAAGCAACAGAGAGTGATTTCTTTCAGAAAGCAGAACAATTTGCTTTAGCGGTATCTAAAACAGATGATTACAACGAGCTAGCTAAAGAAAATAATTATACCTTAAAATCTGCAGTAGGTTTGAAGGTTTTAGATGAAAATGTACCTGGTTTAGGGAACGAAAGACAAATTGTTTCTTGGGCTTTTAAAGGAGATTCAGATAAAGGAGCTTTTAACCGTTTTGATTTGGAAGGAAGTTATGTTGTTGCTGTAGTAACCTCAAAAACAGAAAAAGGCTTAATGTCGGTTGAAAAAGCAATTAGTCGTGTAAGACCTATTTTATTAAATGAAAAGAAGGCCGTTTTAATTGCAGATAAATTAAAAGGAAGTTCTTTACAAGACATTGCAAAAGCAAACAATACAACGGTAAGAAGTGCAAACAATGTAAATTTAAAAAATTCTTCATTATCTGGTGTTGGTGCAGAACCTAAAGTTGTGGGTGCTATGTATAGTGCAGAGCTAGATAAAGTGTATACCAGTTTGGTAGGTAGTAGAGGAGTGTTTTCTTTTGTTTTGAATAAAAGAGAATTACCAACGGCTTTGCCAAATTACGAAGCAAACAGAAGGAGAATCTCTTCAACTAGAAAAGGTATGACTTCAAAAATATACGAAGCAATTAAAAATGCTTCAGATGTAGAAGATAACAGAGCTAATATGTACGTTTCTAACTAAGACATACTATTCTATTATATAAAAAAATCCGTTCAATCAATGTTGAACGGATTTTTTATGCCTTAATTTTTTAGCTTCACTGCAGTGTGTAACATAAAACATTAGGTTTTATACGTGTAAGTAGAAGTAATAAAAGCTCCTTTAGATACTGTAAAATAGCTTTAAATAATAAACCTTTTTGATTTCTCAAAAAGGTTTATAAATGATTGTTAAATAAGTGTTCAATTTTTTAACCGTTCATAGAGATTAAGAATTCATCATTATTTTTAGAAAATTTAATTCTATCGTTAATAAATTCCATTGCTTCTATAGGGTTCATATCTGCTAAGTATTTACGTAAAACCCACATTCTTTGCACAGTTTTAGCGTCCAGTAATAAGTCATCTCTTCTAGTTGAAGATTTGATAAGATCAATTGCAGGATAAATTCTTCTATTAGAAATATTTCTATCTAATTGAAGCTCCATATTCCCTGTTCCTTTAAATTCTTCGAAGATTACTTCGTCCATTTTAGAACCAGTTTCTGTAAGAGCGGTAGCAATAATGGTTAAAGAACCACCATTTTCTATATTTCTTGCAGCACCAAAGAAACGTTTTGGCTTGTGTAATGCATTTGCATCAATACCACCAGAAAGTATTTTACCAGATGCAGGTGCAACGGTATTGTAAGCTCTTGCTAAACGTGTAATAGAATCTAATAAGATAACAACATCATGGCCACATTCTACCAAACGTTTTGCTTTTTCTAAAACAATGTTTGCTACTTTAACATGCTTGTCTGCTGGTTCATCAAAAGTAGATGCAACCACTTCTCCACGCACGTTACGTTTCATATCTGTAACTTCTTCAGGACGCTCATCTATCAGTAAAACAATTTGATATACCTCTGGATGATTTGCTGCAATAGCATTTGCCACATCCTTTAATAACATGGTTTTACCAGTTTTAGGTTGCGCGACAATCATACCACGTTGCCCTTTTCCTAAAGGAGAAAATAAATCGATAATCCTTGTAGATAAAGAACTACCTTTTTCTGCTAAATTGAATTTTTCTTGTGGGAATAATGGTGTTAAGTGCTCAAAAGACACTCTATCTCTAACAATGTTAGGATTTAAACCATTAATTTTTGACACTCTAATTAAAGGAAAGTATTTTTCACCCTCTTTTGGTGGACGAACATTTCCTAATACGGTGTCACCAGTTTTTAAACCAAATAATTTAATCTGAGATTGAGAAACGTAAATATCATCTGGAGACGATAAATAGTTATAATCTGAAGAGCGCAAGAAACCATAGCCATCAGGCATCATTTCTAAAACACCTTCGCTCTCTATAATACCATCAAACTCAAAATCTGGATCTTTATACCTGTTTGTAGACTTGTTGCCATTACTTCTACTATTATTGGCTTTGTCTCTATTTTGGTTATTGTTTTTATTTTTATTGCTTTGTGGTGGGTTGTTTCTGTTTTGTTGCGGTTTATTAGGTTGATTTGCAGGTTTTTGTTCTTGCTTTTCTTCCTTTGGCTTAGAAACTACTTCGTTCTTTTGCTCATTAACTGGAGCATCCTTTTTTATAAGAGGTTTTCTTGGTCTTGGATTAGGTTTTGTTCTTTCAGTTACGATAGGTTCAACTTTTGCTATTTCAACCGTAGGTTCCTCAATAATTTGAGGTTTTTCTGCATCTACCGGTCTTGCAATCGTTTGAGAATTTTTAATAACACGTTTTCTTTTTGGCTTTTCTGTTTTTATAGGCTCCTCTTTTTTAGGAGCTACCAATGTTTTTTCTGCTTTAGAAGGGTCTGCAGCCTGCGTGTCTAAGATTTGATATACTAAGTCTAGTTTTTTTAATTGGCTTATTTTAGCAACGCCAATAGATTTAGCTACAACTTGCAGCTCGGCAAGAGTTTTTGCCTTCAGTTCCGATATTTCGAACATTATAAAATTATTAAGTTAAATATGAATCTT
>CAJXAS010000022.1 GCA_913050305.1 uncultured Polaribacter sp.
GAAAAAATAGAAGAACTAGAATTGTGATTTTACCAAATTTAGATAAATTCTTTGCAATTTTAGCGGGTGAAACCGAACTAAAAAATTAGTAAGTAAACGTACTTAAATTTATAAAATGCGCTACATATAGCGCATTTTTTTTGTCTCCGTTTTAAATATTTGTAGTAATTAATAATTTGTTAAACTATAATTAGAAAGTCTAGATTAACGGTATTTATTTAAATATTACCTTTGAAACTTATAAAATGTATTTATGAAAATTATTGCGATGATTCCCGCACGCTACAGTGCATCTCGTTTTCCTGGTAAACTAATGAAAGATTTAGGTGGTAAAACAGTTATTTTAAGAACTTTTGAGGCTGCTTTAAGTACTAATTTGTTTGATGAAGTCTATGTTGTCACAGATTCGGAAATTATTCAAAAGAACATTGCAGATGCTGGTGGAAATGTAATTATGAGTAAAACTGCGCACGAATGCGGTTCTGATAGAATTGCAGAAGCTGTAGAGTTTTTAAATGCGGACATTGTAATTAACGTGCAAGGAGATGAGCCTTTTATAGATAAAACATCACTATCTCAGTTAATTGAAGTCTTTAAAGAGGATGTAAATAAAGAGATAGATTTAGCTTCTTTAAAAGTAGAAATTACAGACTTAGAAGATATCGAGAATCCAAATAATGTAAAAGTAATTACAGATGTAAATAACTTGGCAATTTATTTTTCTAGAAGTGTAATTCCGTTTCACAGAGATAAAGGTATTTCTGTAAAATACTACAAACATAAAGGAGTGTACGCTTTTAGAAAGCAGGCGCTATTAGATTTTTATAAAACACCCATGACGCCTCTGGAGGCATCAGAGAAAATAGAAGCAATTAGGTATCAAGAAATTGGAAAAAAGATTAAAATGGTAGAAACTGCCGTCGAATCCATTGGTATAGATACCCCAGAAGATTTAGAGAAAGCAAAAAAATACTTAAACTTTTAAAAATGTTTGAAGATATTAAGGTAATTGCTTTTGATGCAGATGATACTTTGTGGACAAATGAAACATATTTCAGAGAGGCTGAAGAGACTTTTGCAATATTGCTCTCTAAGTATGAGACCAAAAATAAGATAGATCAAGAGCTGTTTAAAACAGAAATTAAAAATTTAGAGATTTATGGCTATGGAGTAAAAGGTTTTGTGCTGTCTATGATAGAGTGTGCATTAACACTTTCTAATTATAAATTGCCACAAGAAACAATAGAAAAAATACTAGATATTGGTAAAGATATGTTAGAGAAACCAATAGAACTTTTAGACGGAGTAGAAGAGGTTTTAAAAGATTTACAAGGCAAGTATCGCTTAATTGTAGCTACAAAAGGAGATTTACTAGACCAGGAAAGAAAATTAGAGAAATCTAACCTTTTGCAATATTTTCATCATGTAGAGGTGATGAGTGACAAAAAAGAGAAAGACTATTTAAAATTAGTGAAGCATTTAGACATAGTACCTTCACAATTCTTAATGATTGGAAACTCTCTAAAGTCAGACGTTTTACCTCTTTTAAATATAAATGCAAGTGCAATACATGTTCCTTTTCATACCACTTGGGTTCATGAAGAAATTCCTGAAGAAGACCAACAAAAATTAGATTATAGAACTTTAGTAAATATCAAGGAACTTATAGCGCTCATTTAAATAAATAAGCTAACTTTGCACTTTTAAAATTAAAATATATTATGGCTAGCATAAAAAACTTAAAAAAAGATATCAATTATACATTAGGTGATATTATCGGTTTTGTAACTGAAAAAGTAGATCCTAAAGGAGATAATAAAGAGGTAGAAGCAATTATAGATGAAACTATAAATACTTTTGATGCTTTAATTGCAAAAATTAACCAGAAAGGTGTTGAGAACAAAAAGGCGCATTACCAGGGTGTAAGTGCAGATTTAGAAGCTAAAGCAGGTGAGTTAGTTGCTAAAATTAACAAGCTTTAATTTTAACATTTTTTAAACATTTTTTTAACTACCATCAACTTACAGTTGATGGTTTTTTTTATTAGCTTTGATTTGTTATACGAATTACGTCATTTGTGCGTTATGATTATTAAATATTAAATTTATGGCTAGAGCAATGTTCGAGTATACAAAGACTATTCTAAAGAAAGTTAGTTTTAATTCCGATTTGTTTTGTAAAGAATTAAAAAAAAGTTTAGACACTTTGTTGCCTTATGAGATAGAAGAATTAACAATTTGGCTAAAAAGTTTTATTGAAAATAAACCAGAGTTATCTATATGTATGACTTTTCTTAAATAAAAAAAAGAGGCATTCGCCTCCTTTTTAGTTTTAAGAAATAACTGTACGCTATTCTCTATTTTTTCTCCCTTTTCCATATTTACGCATTAATTCCCTAGCAAACTCTCTTTCTGAAAGATAGAGTTTCATTACTTTTTTATAGGATATAAATACAGTTACTTTAGAGATAAAAATTTCTTTTTTTTCGTTCATCTTCTTGTCTAAAGCTACTTTTAATAGTACTAATTTTTTTGCTTCAGATTCTTTTAAACTTCTCAAATCTCCAACTTCTTTTATTTTATTTTTAAATTCAGATCTAATTTTCATTTTAGAAAAATCTAATTCCTCTTGATATTTGTGATATAGAGGCCAAAATTGATGTGCCTCAATAGCGCTTAGTTTAAGTTCTTGTGTAAGATAAGCAACTTTTAAGGCTTTAATCTTGTCTCTACTTTCCTTGTTATGTTGTCCAAAAGAGTGAAAACAAATAAGAAATAGCGTTAAAATTATGATATATTTTTTCATGTTAATAGTTTTCATTGAGCAGATAGTTTTCTTCTGAGTAAATCATATATTCTTCAATTTCATCGTTTCTCAGCTCGGTTAAAGTAAAATTATTTTCATTAGAGATTTCACTACGCAGTAAAGCAGCAAAATCTTCTTTAGACAATTCATTGGAGTTTTCTAAAATCCAGTTTTCTATATCGGTTTCTCCAATTGTATTAAAATTAATTTCTGAATCATTTGAAGAGGTGAAATAATTAATACTTAAAAACAATGCTACAGATGCTACAGCGGCAGCAGGAATGTATTTTAAGAATTTACTTTTTAAAGAAATAACTTTTACCTCTTTTTTAAATCTTATTTTTTTAAGAATTGATTTTTCTACGGTTTGAAAATAATTTTCAGGAACGGAAAAGCCAGTTTTTTCTGGAAGTTCTTTTTCTATAAAAAAAGACGTGAGGCGATCATCAGCAGTATTAAAATAATCTTTAGGTACAGAAAAACCTGTGCTATTCTGTAGCACCGATTTTAAAAACGCTTCGCTTTTATTTGTTTCCTGTTTCATCTTATTGTTAGACCTTAATTTTTATTAAAGGTTTAATTTAATTTATTTTTTATATAACTTTCTATCTTCTTAACTGCGTGAAAATAAGAGGCTTTCAATGCACCAACGGAAGTTCCTAGTATCTCAGAAATTTCAGTATACTTTATGTTATCAAAGTATTTCATATTAAAAACTAATTGCTGTTTTTGTGGTAATGTAGCAATGGCTTTTTGTAAAATTTCTTGAATTTCTTCTCCAGTAAAATAAACATCATTTTCTAAGGTATTAACTAAGTATTCCTGCACTTCAGCGATGTCTACCTTTTTCTCTTTTGCGCGTTTATTTATGAAAGTAATTGCTTCATTTGTGGCAATTCTATACATCCAAGAAAACAATTTACTTTCTTGATTAAATTTGCCTATATTTTTGTAAATTTTTATGAAGGTATTTTGTAAAACATCATCTGTATCATCATGAGAGGTTACAATTTTCCGAACATGCCAATACAAACGCTCTTTGTAAAGAGAAATTAATTCTCTAAAGGCTTTTTCTCTTGTTTGAACATTTATTAGTTGTTCTATCAAAACAGTTTCATCCCTCAAGTAACTTACTTTTTTAGTTAGACAAAATGTTTTTCGAAAGGTTTAAAGTATTTTTAAACTATTTATTTCCTAGCTTTTGAATATCCAAATAAACGTTTTTGTTTAATAATTTCAGGAATACCTTTTGGCAACATTGCTTCCCAGCCATCCTCTCCATCCCTTACCATTTTTAAGACAGTTCTTGAGAAAATATCTAAGATTTCAGGATCAAAATCATCAATGTTTACAAGTTTCCCGTTATTTTTAAAGAATTTATAAAGCTCTTTTACTCTTGGGTGTACTTTTAAGTTTTCACTATTAATTAGAGTATTAGAAGGTTGGTCATGATAAGGATACATGTATACTTTTAAATCTCTATAGAAAAGTTTACCAAATGCTTCTAAAATTCCACCACTTAGGTTGCGATAGTATTTTTCATCAAAAATTTGAATAAGATTATAAACTCCCATTGCAATTCCCATTCTTTCTTTGGTAAATTCACTAAAATATTCTACCAATTTAAAATATTGTTGAAAATTGGTAATCATAACATTTTGCCCAAGAGAACAAAGTAATTCTGCTCTATCTAAGAAATCTCTTTCATTAATTTTCCCTTCAGCTGAAAGATTACTTAATGTAATTTCAAAAATAACCTGTGTATTTTCTTCTTTTACTTTCTTTTCTTTTAAAAATAGCTTTTTAGACTTTTCGTACATGTCCATATTTACCTTAGTTACAGGTCTAAAACTACCTCTTAAAGCCAATATGTTTTTTTTGTACAATACTTGCGCGGGTAGTAAGTTATTTCCGTCAGGTCCAAACATTACTGCATTTGTCATTCCGTTTTTAAGTAATTGCAAACTCATTAAACGATTGTCTACATACATAAAGCGAGGTCCAGAAAAATTAATCATGTCAATTTCCAACTGGTCATTACTTAAATTGTCATATAAAGATTTTACCAATTCTTTTGGATTGTCATTTAGGTAAAATGCCCCATATATTAAGTTAACGCCTAACTTACCAAGTGTTTCTTGTTGTAGTCTAGCATCTGTTTCTTTAAAACGGATGTGTACAATAATTTCATTATATTCTTCTAAAGGATCTAATTGAAAACGAATACCAATCCAACCATGCCCTTTAAATTTCTTTGCAAAATCAATGGTCGTTACGGTGTTTGCGTAACTAAAAAATAATTTATCTGGATGTTTAGATCTACTTAAACGATCTTCCATTAAATCGATTTCGTGCCTAAGCATTTTTTTAAGACGTGGCTGTGTTACGTAACGCTTATCTTCTTCAATACCGTAAATAGCATCAGAAAAATCCTTATCGTAAGCACTCATTGCTTTTGCAATAGTACCAGAAGCGGCACCAGATCTAAAGAAATTACGAGCAGTTTCTTGACCTGCGCCAATTTCAGCAAAAGTTCCGTAAATATCTGAGTTTAAATTAATTCTAAGTGCTTTACTTTTTGTTGTAGGTGCACTCGTTATTTCTTGATCTCCTTTTAAAGAAACTGACATAAATTGATTTTTATACTATTCAACAAATGTAATGAATTAGTGTGCCATCAGTCAATTTTTATCTTATTTTTGTTTCAATGAATATTGATAAAAAACTATTAAAAATTACGTTCTTAGGAACAGGAACCTCACAAGGGGTTCCTATGATAGCTAGTAATCATCCTGTTTGTCTATCTACAGATACCAAAGACAAGCGCTTGAGGTCTTCTATTTTAATTTCTTGGGATGATAAAACGGTTGTGATTGATTGTGGTCCAGATTTTAGACAGCAAATGTTGAGAGAAAATGTACAGCTAGTAAACGCAGTTCTATTTACCCATGAGCATTCAGATCATACAGCTGGTTTGGATGATTTACGCCCTTTTTGCTATAAAATAGGAGAGATGCCTATTTTTTTAAGTAAAATAACATTAGATAGTTTAGAACAACGTTTTCAATATATATTTTCTCAAGAAAATAGATATCCTGGTGCACCAAGTGTGCAGCCAAATATAATAGAAAAAACTCCTTTTTCTTTACTCGGTTTAAAAACAACGCCTATCCAAGTAATGCATGGTAACTTGCCTATTTTAGGATATAGAATTCAAAATATTGCCTATTTAACAGATGTAAAAACGATTCCTATTGAAGAAAAGGAAAAATTAAGAAATTTAGATATTTTGATTGTAAATGCCTTAAGAATAGAAGCGCATCCTACTCATTTTAATTTACAAGAAGCACTCGATTTTATTGAGGAAATACAACCTAAAAGAGCTTATTTCACCCACATAAGCCATAAGTTAGGTTTTCATGAAGAAGTTTCTAGAAAATTGCCGAAGAACGTTTTTCTAGCTTTTGACGGCTTAAAAATAGACGCCTAAATTTTCGATAACTGTGTCCGTAATTAAAACTTATTTTTGGCTTTATAGACTAATTAAACAATTTAATACCAGCGTTTCTTTTTCTTTTTAGAAGCTTCAGATTTTCTTCCTTTCTTATTCTTACTAACCGTGTTGGGTTGTAGTTTTTTATGCTTTGGCTTATCGATAACATAGGAGTGCTCTATAATGACTTTAATTGGTTTTTCAATTAAGGTTTCAATTAGCTTAATATATGCGTTTTCGTCAGGAGAACAGAATGAAAAAGCAATTCCAGATTTACCAGCTCTACCGGTTCTACCAATTCTATGAATGTAGGTTTCTGGGATGTTCGGAATATCGAAATTAATAATAGCATCTACATTGGTAATGTCTATCCCACGAGACGCCACATCTGTAGCAATTAAAATATGTGCTTTTTTTTCTTTAAAATCTTCAATAGCTTTATTTCTAACAATCTGTGTTTTATCACCATGAATACTGGCTACTTTGTATCCATTTTTAAGCAAAGATTCTTCTAATTTATCTACACCAAACTTTGTGCGTCTAAAAATGATGATTTTTCCATTAATAGTAGTTCGCAACAAGTCCAAACACAGGTCTGTCTTATTTTTCTTTGGAAGGTAGTATAATAATTGTCCTATATTTTTTGCGGTAGTTTCCTCTGGATTAATTTCAATAACAACCGGACTCTTAATAACTCTTTTTGCCAGTTCTACGATCTTTTCTGGCATGGTTGCAGAAAAGAGTAAGGTTTGCTTTTTCTTAGGACATAAGGCTTCTATCTTTTTAATATCAACAATAAAGCCCATGTCTAGCATTAAATCTGCTTCATCCAGAACAAAAATTTCTACAGCGCTTAAATCGATATGTCCTTGCATTTGCAGGTCAATTAATCTACCTGGTGTTGCAATTAAAATATCTATACCTTTTCCTAAAATTTCTTTTTGAGGTTCTAAAGAAACGCCACCAAAAACTGCTGTAGCTTCTAAATGAGAATACTTGCTAAAGCTTTTAAAGTTTTCTAATATCTGAATGGCCAACTCACGCGTAGGTGTCACCACCAAAGACCTTATCTTTTTATCTTTCTTTTCTACTTGCTGCTCATCAAATAATAATTGAACAATTGGCAACGCAAAAGCAGCGGTTTTTCCAGTACCAGTTTGTGCAGAAACAATTACATTCTTTTTTTCTAATACTAGAGGAATCGCTTTTTGCTGTACTAAAGTGGGTATTTGAAATCGCTCTTCAGCAACTGCTTTTAAAATAGATTTATGGAAAGGAAAATCAGAAAACTGCATGTATTATTTTTGGGACAAAGGTAGCTTAAAAGAAAGTATGTTTTTTGTTGAATTGTAAATTTAAAAGAGGAATTTCTGTAAATTCGCTATGGTTCATTATAGAGATTTTAAAATAAAGACAATTGTCTATAATAAGAAGTAATAGATTTAGTATTAAGAATGAAAGAAGCACCTAAAAAAATAAAGAAACCTTGGCCAACAAAAGCAGCAATGGAACAGGTGTACGAATTGAGGCTTTGGGGAGACGAAAAAACAGAGTTTTACTCTGGTTCGGGATCCCATCAATTGGAAATTGTAAAACCTTATATAGCAGCGGTAACCTCATTTTTAAGGTCTTTTAAAACACCAATTTCGGTCTGCGATTTAGGCTGTGGCGATTTTAATGTGGGCAAAGAACTGGTAATACACGCTAAAAAGTATGTTGCTATAGATATTGTAGCGTCATTAATAGCCTTCAATAAAGAAAAATTTAAAGAACCCAACTTAGAGTTTCAGTGTTTAGATATTGCTGTAGCTGATTTGCCTTCGGGAGATTGTGCTATTGTTAGGCAGGTATTGCAGCATTTGTCGAATGCAGAAGTGCAGGCTATTGTAAATAAGTTGTTAAATTTTAAATACTTAATTCTAACCGAGCACATTCCTGAAGGAGATTTTATCCCTAATAAAGATATTTTATCTGGTCAAGGAATTAGATTAAAAAAGAAAAGTGGCATTAATTTAGTAGCGCCACCATTTCATCTGAAAGTAAAAGAAGAAAAACAACTGATTGCTTATCCTTTAGAAGGCAATAAAGGAATTTTAGTAACTACTTTGTATGTGCTTTTTTAGAGTCAATTAATTTGAATTTAAAAAAGAAATTTGTTAAAAGAGATCCGACAATTACAACTGGAATATAAAGCATTGTAAATGTTAAAAAAGACCCCATTTCGTCTGGTGTGTTATAATACTGCCGGTAGCTTTGAACTACTGCAGGAATAAAAAAAATTAAGGGAGGTAGTAATTTATTTACCAATTTGTGGTCGTGTGTTGTCGCACAATTTGAACAGTCAATTTGTTGTTTGGCGCTCCAAAAATTTTTATATACTTGCCAATAATTAAATTTTCGAGCACATTTTTTACAAGTATCCATCTTTTTGTAAGGGTTTAATTTTTTATTACTAAAATACTTCTTTTATTTATGGGAATAAAATACTTTATAAAATTTAAAAATCGGATCTTAATTTTTTGCAATAATTAAAAAGAATTTTTAAATCAAACTTAGAAACACTTCAATTTCTTCTTTTGTGGTAAAGAAATTCGGACTCACTCTTATGTTTTCTCCTTGCAAAGTAACCATTACTTTATGGGCTTTCAATTTTAAGAATAGTGCTTTCGTTTTTTCAAAAGAGTTTGCATAAAAATGAACAATGGCGCTTCTTTCTTCCTTGTTTTTGATGGGTGTTATTAAGTTGTAATTCTTTTTTAGAAGTCCGTTTATAATAAGAGTTGTGTTTTCTATTGCTTTTTCATAAACAGCTTGCACACCAATAGAAAGTAGTACATCTAAACCTGCAGACCATGCAGTAAATAGGGGATATGCAAGAGTGCCGGTTTCAAATTTTCTAGCAGTTTCGTGGTACGAAAGCTTGTCATAATTTATATGTGCTGCATACATTCCCGGTAGAACGGGTTGTATCATTTTTACAACACGGTTGCTCACATATAAGAACCCTGTTCCGTGCATTCCAAGAAGCCATTTAAAGCCACAGCCAGCCATAATGTCAATCTCATCATTTACAACATCAATAGGAGCCATGCCGGCGCCTTGAGCAGCATCAACAACGAATAAAGCATTTTTAGAATGTGCTATTTTGCCTATTTTAGATAAATTAGGTCTAAATCCACTATTAAAACGAACCGCTGCGATTGCCACAACGCGCGTTTGGTTGTCTATTAGTTTTGCTATTGCTTCCGGATCGAGACTGTTGTCTTCATTTAATTTTGCAAATTTTATTTCTACACCTTTGCTTTCTAAATGTAACCAAGGGAAAGCGTTGTTCCAATGTTCTTTTTCTGGAATAATAATATTATCTCCTTTTTTGAAATCAATACCTTGTGCTATCATGCCTAAACCAACGCCAGTACTTGTAGTTAGAGCATATTCCTCTGGAGAACCACCTAATAAATTGGCTAAAGGAATTCGGATATCATCACGATTAAAGCCTTTTTTACCTTGAAAATTTAACTCTGATTGGAGATAAGTTTCCAATTTATTCTGAACACAGGTATTTAAAGGCGCTTGCGAAGCACTATTTAGATAAATTGCTTCTTTTGTAATCGGGAAAAGAGATCTAATTTTTGTGATATCCATATAAAGTTTCTTTTAGATGCTTCAAACTAAACTATAATTCCTAACACTTTAAGTTGCGCTACAAACGCGCTTCAATCCATTTTTTAAAACTATAAAAGTTTTGTGGTGCAACACCATGGCCAACGTTGTATTCTGAATACTCATTTTTAAAACCTAAATTGTCTAAAAACGGTTTTGAGTTTCTCGCCCATGCCACTGGTAAAACTTGGTCTACAGAACCATGAGAGCAGTAATAGTCTGTTTTAATATCTGTAGAAATGTTTTTTGGAAGCAACTCTGTGTTAATATAGCCGCTTAACGCAAGTACGTGTTGTATTTTGTTTGGATGGAAAAAGCTGAAAGAATAACTTAAAATTGCACCTTGACTAAAACCTAGTAAAAAAGTTTTTTCTGGGTTTGTAGTGTATTTGTTTTTAATATCATCAATAAAACCAGCAATAGCGTCAAGAGCTTCTTTTGCTTCTTTTAAATCAGAGAACTTTCCATTTATTTCGTCAAAATTAATAGAATACCAAGCATAACCACCGTTTCCAATAGAAAGTGGTGCCTGTACGCTTACAATTAATAGATCTTCTGGTAACTCTTCAGCAAAAGAAAATAAATCATGCTCATTACTACCGTAACCATGTAGTAAAATTAATAAAGGTGGATTTTGAGATGCAATTTTTGGTTCTCTAACAATGTACTGTAGGTTACTCATTCTATATAAAATATGAATTAAATATTTTTAAACCATTCTTGAAACTTATCTCCTAGTAATGGTACTAATTTTTGCTGTTCTCTAAGTGCGCCTAAGCCACCCAATATAAAAAGTACTATAACACCACCTTTTCCAATATTGAAAGCTGTTAATCCAAAATACTCATAAACAATCCATTTATTTATGAAGTATAGAATATTTAATCCAAACGTCTGTCTAATATGAAAACTAGCAAAATAATTTCGTTTATTTTTATTTAAAAAGAAAGCAATTGGCGCTCCAATAACTGGTATGTAACTTATAAGTGCAGCAGTTTTGCCTTCTTTTATAGTATGGTTTTCCATTGAATTATGAATTTAAAATCAGTTGTTTGTTTGAGAAAATACCGTATGCTTTTCCATTCATTTTTTTATTAAAAAAGGCACTATTTTTAGAGGTAGATAAGGCGTGTTCTTTAGTGAATGTATATTGTTCTTCAGGATTAAAAAGTGAAATCTCAGCTATTTTCCCTTCTGCAATAGAAATTGGGTCTAGGCCAAAAACGGCTCTTGGTTTTGAAGTGATACTTTCGATAAAATCTTCTAAAGCTAAAACTGAATTTACTGCTCCAAATAAACTTTCTAAACCAATAGTTCCGTCTTTTGCTTCGCTAAATTCTACTTTTTTATGTTCAATATCTATGGGGTTGTGGTCCGATGTAATAATATCGATAACACCTGTTTTTACCCCTTTTTGCAAGGCTTTACAATCTGCATTTGTCCTTAGTGGTGGGTTTGTCTTGAAGTTGCTGTCAAACTCATGCAACTCATTGTCTGTTAATGTTAGGTGATGTGCAGCAACACTGCAAGAGACTTGTAAACCGTTCTTTTTAGCCTCTTTAATTAAATTTACAGATTTTGCAGAGGAAATGGTTGGGATGTGCAATTTACCCCCAGTATACTCTAATAAAAAAAGATCTCTTACAATTTGTAATTCTTCTGCCAAGGCAGGAATTCCTTTTAAGCCTAATTTTGTACTATTAATACCTTCATGTGCTATTCCTTCTCCAGTAATTGATTTGTTTTTTGGAAAACTTAAGACCAAACCATTAAAATTTTGAGCATATAACAGTGCTACTTTCATTAGGTTATCCTGCTCTATTGGTTTTTTATAATCTCCAAAAGCAATCGCTCCAGATTGTTGCATATCGTACAGTTCAGCCATATTAATACCTTTACTCCCTTGGGTTAAAGCTGCAATAGGGTGGAGGTTTGTAGCGAAACCATGTGCTTTATTTATTAGGAATTCGACAGCAGACTTGTTGTCAATTATAGGATTGGAGTTTGCATTTACTGCAACAGCTGTAAAGCCACTTTTTGCTGCAACTTGCAATCCGTTTTTAATAGTTTCTCTTTCTTCATAGCCAGGTTCTCCAAGAGAAACACTCGTGTCAAACCATCCACAAGAAATATGAAGGTTTTCTCTTTCTACGATAGTGTATTCTTTTTTAGAAGGTATTTTACTATCAATTTTTTTAATACTACCGTCTTGAATTAAAATATCTTTTTTTTGCTGGTGGAAGGGACTTGAAGAATCTATAATCGTTGCCGATTTTATAAGCGTAATCATGGTGTATAGAATTTTAAAATCAAAATTTCTAAGAGCAAAGATACAATTGCCAAGGCTAAAAACCATTTCCAAAGCCAATGAACTTTATTATTTTTATTTAATTGTTTAAATACTTCAGTTATAGATGAAGAAACGGTACTATTTTCATTTATTTCTTTTAATGCGTTAGTATCTAGGAAATTCAATAAACTCTCCTCTTTTGGGTAATTAAAAGCCAAATCTTTAATTTTAGTATTTTCTTTTAAAACTTTGTAAAATCCAGCTTTTAGTGGTTGTTCTTTTGTTTTAAGAATTACTTTATTTTGGTAAGTTTGTTGCAGAGGTATAAAAGAAGCGTCGTTTTTAGCTATTGCTAAAATTTTATTTTTACGCATTTTAGTTTCAATTTCAATTGTGTTTTCTTGATCTATTCTATAAGCTAGTTTAGGGTACTTAAAACTCATCTCTCCAAAATTATAAAAAACAGGTACAATTAAAGGGGAATTTAAAAAATTACTATTTTTTTGATTCAAAGCACTAGAAACATAATAGGTTTTACTATTCGATAACTGACTTATAAAAGGCGTATTATTTTCAAAAGAGACAATTTTAGAAGTATTTCCTAGAATCGGGTAGTGGCTCTGAACCCTTGGATACTGAAAATTAGTAATTTTTTTTGAAAAAACATTTTTAAATAAAGGATGTGAATAATTAATATTTGTAATTTTTAAAGTATCTTTTTTCTTAGTTGTAATTTTTCCTAAATTTAGTTTTTTTAGTAAACTATTATAAGATGAAAGGACTATTTCTTCATTTGGAATGATCACAATACTTCCTCCATTTTTAGAAAAATAAACTAAGCTATTAATTAAGATTTCTGGAAGTTTTACTACTTCATTTAGTATAATTAATTGTTGGTTTTGGAGGGTATTGTAATTGATGTTTTGAATAGTGGAGTTTGTGAATTTAAATACTTCTTCTGTGTATATTTTTGATAAAAAATTAGCCTTCCTTCCAATCGCTAAAACAGGTATTTTTTGATTGTTGTTTAAAGCGAAGTAATATGTATTATCATGCAAAAATGTATCGCTAAAATTAAGTGTAATTTTACCTAATAAATTGACCGTATTTTGTAATGTAAATACAACGGTTTTCTTTGTATCTTTTTCGATAGGTACGGATTGTTTACTAAGTAGGTTTTTTCCATTGAAAACAGCAACAGGTACAATATCTTTTCTAGGACCTTGATTTTTTATTACTACATTTAACCTAAAATTGTTTGCATTTTTATTATTGATAAAGACACTATCCACAGACAGGTTATCTTTTTTACTGGCCTCTAGTTTTATGGCTGAAAAAGCAGCTGTTACATTTGTAAACTTTTTATTGTAATTAGTCTGAAAATCAGAAATTAAGACTATATTATTTAAAGCTTTTGTTTTTATTTTTTTTTCTTTGTTTATCTGAAGAAATATTGTAGATAAACTTAATTTTTTTGAAGAATAATCTACTTTTAATAATCTATTTTTTAGAGCAGCTTTACTAAGGTCTTTATAAAATCCGGTATTAGTTCGTAATGAATATCTGTTTTTATCTGCAGTGTTTTCTATAATTTCTTGTACCGCTATTTTTAATAAATCACCCTTTTTTCCTTTGGTATTTATACTTAAAGAATTGTCTAAATAGATAAAAGTATGTTCTTTTTTATTGTAATCTTTATTACTAATAAAAGGTTGAGAAAAGGCAAATATAATTGCACTTAATAATAGCAATCTTGTAGCCAAAATTAACCATTTTTTTATATGAGAACTTTTGCGTGTTTCTTGCTGTATTTTTTGTAAAAAGGCAACATTCGTAAAAGGTACTTTTACAAACTTTTGAAGTTGAAAAAGATGTACCAAAATAGGAATAATTAATAACGCTAAAAAGTATAAAATTTCGAGATTTTTAAATTGCATTTATAAATACTTATTAAGTTGTGGCAGTATAAATTTATTACAAAAAAAAGGATTTAGAAATATTTGTTCATTTCTAATTAAAACTTTTCAAAAACACCTAAGCCAAATAGTGCAAAATCATATTTTACAGGATCTGAAGCATCTAAGCTTCTTAGGTTTTTATCCAATTCAGCAACTGCTTTCCAATCGTTTTGTTTTCTTGGCAATAGTTTTAATTTTCTTGCTACATTTCCAGAATGCACATCTAAAGGACAAGACAAATGCGATGGGTTGTGTGTGGGCCAGACTCCGAAATCTACACCAGCTTTATCATTTCTTACCATCCAACGTAAAAACATATTAATGCGTTTTGCAGCAGAATTTTTTAAAGGGTCTGAAATATGTTTTTGTGTTCTTTGTTGGTGTTGTACTTCAAAAAATAACGTTTTAAAGTTATGAATAGCAGTTTGATATGTTTTCGTTTGGTCTTGTATAGCAAGTGCTGTTTCTAATCCGCCATGCCTTACATATATGTGCTGTAAAGATTTTATAAACTGTTGAAAATCGATATAATTAAAAGTTCGATGTACAAAACCTTCTAAGCTCTTTAAATCTTTTTCTTGATGATTTAGAATAAAGTCATGGGGTGAATTGTCTAGTAGCTCCATCATTTTATGAGCGTTTCTAATAATCATCGTTCTGTTTCCCCAGG
>CAJXAS010000023.1 GCA_913050305.1 uncultured Polaribacter sp.
AATTAGTGGCCGGAATTGATGTAACTCCTTTTAAGAACGCCTTTTTTAACTTTACTTATAGAAATGTTGGTGAAAGAACAATTTTTGATAGATATGGTTCTTTTGGAACTGCAGGAGAGAACGTTGTTTTAGAAGACTATCAAGTATTAGATTTTATGGCAAATTATACAGTATTAGAAGATACAGTCACCTTTTTTGTTGCTGCTACAAATCTTTTAAACGAAGATTATGATGATATTTTTGGATATGAAACCAGAGGAAGAAATTATAAAGTAGGAATAAGATTACAATTTTAGATAGGGAAGAAGGCTTAAAAGAAGAAGAAAAAAGAGAAGAACTCCATTTGTGAATTTACAAATGGAGTTTTTTATTATAGTATGTTACGAACTTCGTTTTTAATAAAATCGATAGCAGTTTCTGTTGGTGGTAAAGTTTTAGAATAATCTATTAAAACACTTTCACGAAAACTATTTGCCGAATTAGAATTTCCTGCGACTTGTTTTAACTTATTAGTAATGGCGTTTTTAGCAGCACAAATTGCTGTCCAAGTATCCTCAGAAATATAAATTTGTTGTACTAAATTGTGCTCAAATTCTTGATCTATATTTGCAATAAGTAATTGTAAATAATCATTTGTGTCTTCAGATATTGGCGGAATACGTATTAACATCTTTACAGGGTTTATTCGATCGCAGAAGAGCAATAAACGCTCACAAGCCTTTAATTTAATAGGTAATGATTCTTTTTTTTGTTGTGTTAATATTTCTAATTTTTTTTCATAACCTTTATTGTTAATAAAACCATTAAACATATAGTAAGCAACCAAACCAGTAACCGCAGCAGGTAAAATATATGCAATACTCTCTAAAATTTTATCTTCCATGTTTAATTATTAGATAGCAAATGTACTTTTTTTAAGTGAAAAACTTGTGAATAAAAAAATAGCAATCAATTCTTTATAACCGTTAGAATTCATAAATTTACTTTTTCATACTTCAAAAAAATATCTCTTGAATAGTTACTTAGATTCTTTAAACGAAGCCCAAAAGCAAGCAGTTTTACAAAAAGATGGTCCAATGATTATCATTGCTGGAGCCGGCTCTGGTAAAACACGTGTTTTAACCTATAGAATTGCTCATTTAATGAAGCAAGGGGTAGATTCGTTTAATATTTTATCGCTTACGTTTACCAATAAAGCTGCTAAAGAAATGAAAGCTAGGATTGCTTCGGTAGTGGGTGCGAGCGAGGCAAAAAATCTTTGGATGGGAACTTTTCACTCCGTTTTTGCACGCATTTTGCGTTCAGAAGCAGACAAATTAGGTTTTCCTTCAAATTTCACAATTTATGATACACAAGACTCTGTTCGTTTAATTAGTTCTATTATTAAAGAGTTGGGTTTAGATAAAGAAAGGTATAAACCGAAACAGATTTTAGGTAGAATTTCTTCATTTAAAAATAGTTTAGTTACCGTTAGGGCATATCATAACAATGCAGACTTACAAGAAGCAGATTTACATGCAAGCAGACCTAAAGTTGGTGAGATTTACAAACACTATGTAGACCGCTGTTTTAAAGCTGGGGCAATGGACTTTGATGATTTATTATTAAGAACCAACGAGTTATTGGCTCGTTTTCCAGAAACACTAGCTAAATACCAAGATCGTTTTAGATATATTATGGTAGATGAGTATCAAGATACCAATCACTCTCAATATATCATTGTTAGAGCTTTGGCAGATAAGTTTGGTAATATTTGTGTGGTTGGAGATGATTCTCAAAGTATCTATAGTTTTAGAGGAGCAAACATTCAAAACATATTAAATTTCCAGAAAGATTACCCAGATGTAAAAACTTTTAAATTAGAACAGAATTACAGATCTACAAGTAATATTGTGAATGCTGCGAACTCTGTAATCGCCAAAAATAAAACAAAGTTAGACAAAGAAGTTTGGACTTCCAATGATGCCGGAGAAGCAATTAATGTAATGCGAACCATATCAGATGGAGAAGAAGGTAGGTTTGTAGCACAATCTATTTGGGAAAACCAGATGAATCATCAATTAACTTCTGATAGTTTTTGTGTCTTATATAGAACAAATTCGCAATCTAGAGCAATTGAAGATGCGCTTCGTAAAAAAGGAATTGATTACAAAATTTATGGAGGGATTTCATTCTATCAAAGAAAAGAAATTAAAGATATTTTATCTTATTTACGCATCTTAATTAACCCGAATGATGAGGAAGCTTTAAAAAGAATTATCAACTACCCTGCTCGTGGAATTGGAGCAACAACCATTGATAAATTAACAATAGCTGCAAATCATTATAAAAAATCAATTTTCGATGTTTTAAAATATATTGATAAAATTGATTTAAAAATAAATTCTGGAACAAAAAGTAAGCTTCAGAATTTTATGAATATGATGCTAAGCCTTCAGATAGAATCGCAAACCAAGAATGCATTTGAGATTGCAGAAATTGTTGTAAAACAGGCACAATTAATTAAAGATTTAGAGAAAGACGGAACACCAGAAGCGGTAAGTAAAGTAGAAAATGTTCAAGAATTATTAAACGGAATTAAAGATTTTATTACCGATAAAATAGAACAAGGAGAGGATGCTTCTTTAACTTCTTTCTTAGAAGATGTTGCTTTGGCTACAGATTTCGATTCAGAAAAAAACGATGACAAACCAACGGTTTCTTTAATGACTATTCACCAGTCTAAAGGGTTGGAATATTTATATGTGTATGTAGTTGGTTTAGAAGAAAATTTATTTCCTTCTGCTATGAGTATGAGCACCAGAAGTGAATTAGAAGAAGAACGTAGATTGTTTTATGTAGCATTAACTAGAGCAGAAAAAGTAGCATATTTAACCTATGCGCAAACCCGATACAGATGGGGAAAACTTGTTGATGCAGAACCTAGTAGGTTCTTAGAAGAAATAGACAATCAATATTTGCATTATATTACACCTAAGGTACCAGAGCCTTCTATAAATAGATTTGTAGATAAAAGTATTTTTGATGACGCTCCTAAGGGGATTCGTTTTCAGAAACCGATTCAGCGAAAAAAAATGGAACGTGATATTTCTAAAAAGAAAGAAATAATTGTTCCTAAAAATTTAAAGAAGATTTCTCAGGTTACGCCAAAAATGAATCTTTTTGATGGAGATATTATTACCGGAAATATTGTTGAACACAATAGATTTGGAACAGGAACTGTGATAGGTATTGAAGGTAAGGGGCCAGATAAAAAAGCAGAAATTCAATTTGCAACTGCAGGAAAGAAGAAATTATTACTACAATTTGCTAAATTAAAAGTGATTGGTTAAAAATCATTTAGAAATATAAAAATAAATTCTTATTTTGCAACTTTAAAGAACTACAGCAGTAAAGACTATAATTCTTAAAATTCTTAAGAATACTTCAAAAATAAACAAATGACATTCGATTTAGAATACAATTCAGAAAGACCATTAATGATTATCCCAGAATACGGGAGACATATACAAAAACTAGTAGACCATTGTTTGGCTTTAGAAACTAAAGAAGAGCGCGATAAAATGGCAAAAGCCATTGTAGATGTAATGGGTAATTTACAACCGCATTTGCGAGATGTTCCAGATTTTAAACACAAGCTTTGGGATCAGTTGTACATTATGGCAGATTTTAAACTAGATGTAGAATCTCCATATCCTCAGCCATCTAAAGAAGAGCTGCAAGAAAAGCCAGAAGGGTTGCCATATCCGAAATCTGCATCTAGATACCGTTATTATGGTAACAATATTCAAACAATGATAGACATCGCTTTAAGCTGGGAAGATGGCGACAAAAAAGAAGCATTGGTTTTTACAATTGCAAATCACATGAAAAAATGTTATTTGAATTGGAATAAAGATACCGTTGATGATGCTGTGATTTTTAAACATTTATTTGATTTATCTGATGGTAAATTAGATTTAAGAGAAACAGAAGAGGCACTTTCTGAAACGAAGAATCTATTGAGAAAAAGAAATTCTCAAGGTCAGAATAATGCAAAAACGGCCTACAAGAAACCACAACATAACAATCAAAATAAAAATAGAAAAAGATAAGAGTCTATGGCATCATTTAAAATTGAAGGCGGTCATAAATTAAACGGAACTATTACTCCGCAAGGAGCAAAAAATGAAGTTTTGCAAATTCTTTGTGCTGTTTTGTTAACTCCAGAAAGAGTTGTAGTAAATAACGTTCCAGATATTATTGATGTAAATAAATTAATATTTATTCTTGGAGAACTAGGTGTAAAAGTTGAAAAATTAAGCAGCAGTTCTTATGCTTTTACGGCAGATGAGGTGAATTTAAAGTATTTAGAATCAGCAGATTTTAAAAAAGATGGTAGTTCTTTAAGAGGTTCTATTATGATTGTTGGTCCATTATTAGCTCGTTTTGGAAAAGGATATATTCCACGTCCAGGAGGAGATAAAATTGGTCGCAGGCGTTTAGATACTCATTTTGAAGGCTTTATAAGGTTAGGTGCAAAGTTTAGATACAATAAAGAAGATTCTTTTTATGGAGTAGAAGCAGAAGAGTTACACGGAGTTGAAATGTTATTAGATGAAGCTTCTGTAACAGGTACAGCTAATATTTTAATGGCAGCTGTTTTAGCTACAGGAACTACAAAAATTTACAACGCGGCTTGTGAACCTTACATTCAACAATTATCTAAGATGTTGAATTCTATGGGTGCTAAAATCTCTGGAGTTGGTTCTAATTTATTAATTATTGAAGGAGTAAAATCTTTAGGAGGTTGCGAACACAGAGTATTACCAGATATGATTGAAATTGGGTCTTGGATTGGCGTTGCAGTAATGACGCGTTCTGAGTTAACAATTAAAGATGTTAGTTGGGAGAACTTAGGTCAAATACCTAATGTATTTAGAAAACTAGGAATTCAATTAGAGAAAAGAGGAGATGATATTTACATTCCAGAGCAAGAATCTTACGAAATTCAAAATTACATTGATGGTTCTGTTTTAACGGTTGCAGATGCACCTTGGCCTGGTTTTACGCCAGATTTATTAAGCATTGTTTTAGTCATAGCAACCCAAGCAAAAGGAACAGTGTTAATTCACCAAAAAATGTTTGAAAGCAGATTGTTTTTTGTAGATAAATTAATCGATATGGGTGCAAAAGTTATTTTATGTGACCCACATAGAGCAACGGTAATAGGAATGGATTTTGAGAGCTCTTTAAAAGCTACTAAAATGACTTCACCAGATATTAGAGCAGGTATTTCTTTACTAATAGCAGCCTTATCTGCAAAAGGAACTTCTGTTATTAACAATATAGAACAAATAGATAGAGGGTATGAGAATATAGAAGCCCGTTTAAAATCTATTGGCGCAAAAATTGAAAGAGTAGAAAGTTAAAAAATAATTACTGCAAAAAATTGAAAAGAAGAAAAAGGTTTTATTAATTTATTAATTAAACTTTCATTAAATGTTACGAAATTTATATAATGAACAATGGAAAGATATTCAATTTGATGAAATTATTTCTTTAGCAGAAAAGTTTAAAATTTCTAACTATGGTAGAGTTATTAGCTATAAGGATGATGCAGAATTTCTCAAAAAAAAATCGTTTATAAACGGTTATGAAACTATTTCTTTAAAGCAAAAAGTAAATAAGAAATTTACCAATAGATATGTTCATAAAATCGTTGCACAGCATTTTTTGAAAAAAGAAAATGACCAACAAGTGTATGTAATCCATTTAGATTATGATAAAAATAATAATAAAGTAGAAAATTTAAAATGGACTTCCAAAAGAGAAAAAGAATTGCATCAATTTAGCAATCCTACTTGGGACGAAATTATGAAGAATAAAAAGAAAGGTAACGCCAAGTTAACAGAATATAAAGTAAAGATAATAAAGCGTCAATTAAAAAATAATAGAACCAGAATTACAATGATTGCTAAACGTTTTGGAGTATCAGACATGCAAATACATAGAATAAAGTCAGGTGAAAACTGGGGAGACGTTTCTGAATAAAATTGAAGTGAAATAAAGTATATAAAATAGTGTCAGTTTGACACTATTTTTTTGTTGGCAACATTTTTGCAAATAGAGGATAGACAATTTAATGATTACAACGAAATGAGTAAGAAAGATAAAATAGAGCAGGAAGAAATAATAAATGAACAAGAAACGGTTCAAGTAGAAGAAAATCAAGAAGTTGAAGTGGAAGCTGTGAAAGAAGAGCCAACTCCAGAAGAACTTATTCAAGCATCAAATGACAAGTTTTTACGTTTATTTGCAGAGTTTGAAAACTATAAAAAAAGAACAACTAAAGAAAGAATTGAGTTATTTAAAACTGCAGGGCAAGAAGTAATGACATCTTTACTGCCAGTTGTAGATGATTTCGAGCGTGCTTTGTCACATATTGAAGAAAACAAAGAAACAGCAGAATTAAAAAAAGGTGTTGAATTAATTTACCAGAAATTTTACAATACTTTAGAATTAAAAGGATTGTCAAAAGTGGAAACAAGAGCTGGTGATGCTTTTGATGCTGAGTTTCACGAGGCAATTACTCAAATTCCTGCACCATCAGATGATTTAAAAGGGAAGGTAATAGATTGTATCGAAAAAGGATATAAGTTAGGAGATAAAATTATTAGATACCCTAAAGTGGTTATCGGACAATAAAAAAATACAACTAATAGTTTACGGTTACTAATAATAATAGTTCACTGTTTGTTGACAATTGAAAGAACATGGCAAAACAAGATTTTTACGAAACATTAGGTCTTTCAAAATCTGCTACGCAGGCAGAGATTAAGAAAGGGTACAGGAAAATGGCTATCAAGTATCATCCAGATAAAAATCCTGATGATACAGCAGCTGAAGAAAATTTCAAAAAGGCAGCAGAAGCTTATGAGATTTTAAGTGACGATAACAAAAAAGCACGTTATGATCAATATGGTCATGCTGGATTTGATGGGCCTCAAGGTGGCGGTGGCGGCTTCGGCGGTGGCGGTATGAATATGGATGACATATTCAGCCAGTTTGGTGATATCTTCGGCGGTGGCGGCGGTGGCGGCTTTGGTGGTTTTGGTGGCGGTGGCGGTCAGCGTCAGGCTAGAGTTAAAGGGGGTAATATGCGCATTCGTGTAAAGCTTACTTTAGAAGAAATTGCCAAAGGTGTAGAGAAAAATGTAAAGGTTCGTAGAAAAGTACAAGCAGATGGTGTTTCGTACAAAACTTGTACGACTTGTAATGGTTCTGGGCAGCAAATGCGCGTTACTAATACTATTTTAGGTAGAATGCAAACAGCAACCACTTGTGGAACTTGTTCTGGAGCTGGAGAAATAATAAGTAACAAACCAAACGATGCAGATGCACAAGGTCTAGTTACTAAAGAAGAAACCGTTTCAATAAATATTCCTGCAGGTGTAACGGAGGGAGTGCAATTGAAAGTAGGAGGAAAAGGAAATGATGCACCTGGGAAGAACTCTATTTCAGGTGATTTATTAGTCTTAATTGAAGAGATTCCGCATGAATCTTTAAAAAGAGAAGGTACAAATATACATTATGATCTGTATGTTAATTTTTCTGAAGCAGTTTTAGGAACTAGCAAAGAAGTTGATACTGTTTCGGGTAAAGTGAAAATTAAAATTGATGGGGGTACGCAGTCTGGAAAAATTTTAAGATTAAAAGGAAAAGGTCTGCCGAGTATAGAGAGATATGGTACAGGAGATTTCTTAATTCATATTAATGTTTGGACACCGAAAGAATTAAACAAAGAGCAAAGACAGTTTTTTGAAAAAATGTTGGATAATGAAAACTTTAAACCAGCTCCTAATATGTCTGATAAATCTTTTTTTGAAAAAGTAAAGGACATGTTTTCATAATTTTCAAATAATAATTAAATAAAGAATCTTCTAATAAAATAGTAGTTTTTATAAAGATTTAATATATATTTGCAGTGTTGTTAATTTATTAACAACACTTTTTCTTTTTCATAGCAATTTTTCCCACTCAATTTATTGAGTGGGTTTTTTTATAGAAAGAAGTTGTAGTTTTGTAAAATATTAAAAAATAAGCAGGCTTATCTTATCGTCACGCTTTTAGCGTGTAGGAAAGTCCGGACACCATAGAGTATCATAGCGGATAACATCCGTCCAGCGTAAGCTGAGGACCAGTGCAACAGAAAGCAAGTACAGTTCGGCTGTAGTGAAACCAGGTAAACTCTATGAGGTGCAATGCCATGTAAATTAGAGCTTGAGAGCTACTCGCTCGATTCTAAAGGGTAGGCAGATTGATTCTAAGAGTAATTTTAGAACGAGATAAATGATAAGAACCTTTTTTAAAGGGACAGGATTCGGCTTATTAGCCTGCTTTTTTAATATTTTAATTATCATATTTTTACTTTATGGTAAAATTAAGTGCTTTTAATTATGAAATCATCAGTATTTTAATAAATAGCTTTTTTTTATTCATTAATTACACCTATCTATTGTTTATTGTTCAACCTTAGCATAAAAAATGTAAGTTTGTGAGACTAAAAACAACCAAATATTTTATTAGAATCCTTTTACCTTCTTATAACGATATGTTTTACATTAATTAAAGATCCCTTTTATGAGTATTTATAAAGATTACCTAAATCAAATAGAGAATAGAAAAAAATTAGGACTTCACCCACAACCCATCGATAGTGCTGATTTATTGAGTGAAATTGTTTCCCAAATTAAAGATATAGACCATACGTATCGAGCTGAATCTCTTGACTTTTTTATCTATAATGTCTTGCCAGGAACTACAAGTGCAGCAGGTGTAAAAGCTAAATTTTTAAAAGAAATTATTTTAGGTAAATCTTTAGTCAAGGAAATTACAGTTTCTTTTGCTTTTGAACAGTTATCTCATATGAAAGGAGGTCCATCCATTGAAGCTCTTTTAGATATAGCCTTAGGGAATGATGCTGCGATTGCTTCTCAAGCAGGAACGGTTCTTAAAACACAGGTTTTTTTGTATGAGGCGGATATGAATCGCTTAGAGAACGCATTCAAAGAAGGCAATATAACTGCAAAAAATATAATAGAGAGTTACGCCAAGGCAGAATTTTTTACCAAATTGCCTGAGATTGATGAAGAAATCGAAATTGTAACTTTTGTTGCAGGAATCGGAGATATTTCTACAGATTTACTTTCTCCAGGAGGTGATGCGCATTCACGTTCTGACCGTGAGTTGCACGGTCAATGTTTGTTTGAGCATAATAAAGTACAACAAAACGAATTAATAGCACTGCAAAAGCAACATCCGAATAAGAGAGTGATGTTAATTGCAGATAAAGGTACAATGGGCGTTGGTTCGTCTCGAATGTCTGGTGTAAATAATGTGGCTTTGTGGACGGGCATAAAAGCGAGTCCATACGTTCCTTTTATCAATATAGCACCAATTATTGCTGGTACAAATGGAATTTCTCCAATTTTTTTGACAACCGTAGGAGTAACTGGTGGTATTGGAATAGATCTTAAAAATTGGGTCAAACAGAAAGATGAAGCAGGTAGCACGCGAAGAGATGAAAATGGAGACATTATTCTTAAAGAAGCCTATTCTGTTGCTACTGGGACCGTTTTGACGGTTAACACGAAAGAAAAGAAACTTTATAAAGGAGAAACTGTTTTAACGGACATCTCTGAAGCATTAACACCTCAAAAAGTAGAATTTATTAGAGCCGGTGGATCCTATGCAATTGTATTCGGTAAAAAATTGCAGGCGTTTGCTGCGAAGGTATTAAACATAGATTTTGTATCAGTTTATGCGAATTCAAAAGAGGTATCTATTGATGGGCAAGGCCTTACAGCTGTAGAGAAATTATTCAATAAAAATGCAGTAGGTATTGCACCTGGCAAGATCTTACATGCAGGTTCTTATGTTCGTGTAGAGGTAAATATTATAGGATCGCAAGATACTACAGGTTTGATGACTTCTCAAGAATTGGAAATGATGGCGGCTACAGTTATTTCTCCAATTGTTGATGGTGCTTATCAATCAGGTTGTCATACTGCCTCCGTGTGGGACGATAAATCTAAGGCCAACATTCCTAGATTGATGAAATTTATGAATGACTTTGGTTTAATTACTGCTCGTGATCCAAACCATACTTACAAACCAATGACGGATGTGATTCACAAGGTTTTAAATGACCTTACGGTGGATGATTGGGCAATAATTATCGGTGGAGATTCACATACAAGAATGTCCAAAGGTGTTGCCTTTGGTGCAGACTCAGGAACTGTTGCTTTGGCACTTGCTACTGGTGAAGCGTCAATGCCAATTCCAGAATCTGTAAAGGTCACGTTCAAAGGGAAAATGGAGAGTTATATGGACTTCCGTGATGTTGTGCATGCAACGCAATCTCAAATGTTAAAGAATTTTGGAGGAGACAACGTATTTCAAGGTAGAATTATTGAAGTTCATTTAGGAACACTTACTGCTGATGAAGCATTTACATTTACGGATTGGACTGCAGAGATGAAGGCAAAAGCTTCGATTTGTATTTCTGAAGATGAAACTTTGATTGAATCTTTGGAGATTGCAAAAGGAAGAATCCTGATCATGATAGAGAAGGGAATGGACAATCAAAAACAAGTTCTTCAGGGTTTAATTGATATTGCTAATAGAAGAATTACAGAAATTAAATCTGGAAAAAAACCAGCTTTAACTCCAGATGCGAATGCGAAGTATGCCGCAGAAGTTGTGATTGATCTTGATTTGGTTGAAGAGCCAATGATTGCAGATCCAGATGTGAACAATGATGATGTTTCTAAGCGCTATACCCACGATACAATAAGACCCTTGTCTTTTTATGGAGGAACAAAAAAGGTGGATTTAGGTTTTATTGGCTCTTGTATGGTTCACAAGGGAGATATGAAAATTCTTGCTCAAATGCTTAAAAATGTAGAAGCGGAACAAGGTAAGGTTGAGTTTAAGGCACCGCTAGTAGTGGCGCCGCCTACTTATAATATTGTAGATGAATTAAAAGTAGAGGGTGACTGGGACGTATTGGTAAAATATGCTGGTTTTGAGTTTGATGACAATGCTCCCAAAGACGCAGCGCGCACAGGCTATAAAAATATTTTGTATTTAGAGCGCCCTGGTTGTAATTTATGTATGGGAAATCAAGAAAAAGCTGCGGCAGGAGATACTGTAATGGCGACATCTACGCGTCTTTTCCAAGGAAGAGTTGTGAAAGATAGTCAAGAGAAAAAAGGAGAATCATTGCTTTCGTCAACACCTGTTGTTGTCCTCTCTACAATTTTAGGAAGAACTCCTACAATGGACGAATATAAAACTGCAGTAAAAGGAATTAACTTGACAAAGTTTGCTCCTTCTCAAAAACAGTTAGTTAAATAAAAGAACATAACAGCACTCAATTTATTTTGTTTCACGTTAGAACTTATGGACCTTATAAAAAAGCCTAATTCCTAGAATTAGGCTTTTTTTAGACAACTAATTAATCTGAAAGCGCACTACTAAGAGGACTCCTATAAAGTAACTTCGTCGCAAGAAATTCCTTTTTTCAAGTTTAATATTTTATTTTTTTCTGTTAATAATTCTATATTTTGTATATTGAAATATTAAGGAACACTAATAAAATAAAGAAAAATCCTATGGCCTTTGATATTGAGATGATCAAAAAAGTATATGCTAAAGTTGTAAAACGCGTAGATGCAGCGCGTGAAATAACGGGAAAACCTTTGACTTTAGCAGAAAAGATATTATACAGTCACCTTTGGGGTGACAATCCTACAAAAGCCTTTGTTAGAGGTACTGACTATGTTAATTTTGCTCCAGATAGAATTGCTTTACAAGATGCCACTGCACAAATGGCTTTATTGCAATTTATGCAAGCTGGAAAAACAAAAGTTGCAGTTCCTACGACAACACACTGTGACCACTTAATTCAAGCTAAAAATGGCGCAAGTTCAGATTTACAGTCTGCTTTAAATACAAGTAACGAAGTTTTTAATTTCTTAGAATCTGTCTCTAATAAATATGGCTTAGGATTCTGGAAGCCAGGAGCAGGAATTATTCATCAAGTAGTATTAGAGAATTATGCATTTCCTGGTGGAATGATGATTGGTACGGATTCACATACTGTGAACGCGGGTGGTTTAGGAATGGTTGCTATTGGTGTTGGCGGAGCAGATGCTGTAGATGTGATGGCAGGAATGGCTTGGGAATTAAAATTCCCCAAACTAATTGGTGTAAAGTTAACCGGAAAATTATCGGGTTGGACAGCACCTAAAGATGTAATTTTAAAAGTAGCAGGTATTGTTTCTGCAAAAGGAGGAACAGGAGCGATTGTAGAATATTTTGGAGAAGGAGCCAACGCCATGTCTTGCACTGGTAAAGGTACTATTTGTAATATGGGTGCGGAAATAGGAGCAACGACTTCAACCTTTGGATATGATGAATCTATGGAGCGTTATTTGCGTGCAACCGATAGAAGTGATGTTGCAGACGCAGCGAATGAGGTAAAAGATTATTTAACTGGAGATATAGAAGTATACGCAAATCCTTCAGCTTATTTTGATGAAGTTATTGAAATTGATTTATCAAAATTAGGGCCATTATTAAATGGGCCCTTCACTCCAGATTTATCTACAAAAGTAGGGACTGATATGGGAAAAGCAGCAACAAAAAACGATTGGCCATTGCAAGTTGAATGGGGATTGATAGGTTCTTGTACAAACTCTTCGTACGAAGATTTATCAAGAGCAGCCTCTATTGCGCAACAAGCAATTGATAAAGGTTTAAAAACAAAAGCACATTTAGGAATCAATCCAGGTTCTGAAAAAGTAAGATATACTGCGGATAGGGATGGGATTTTAGCAGTTTTTGAAAAATTAGATGCAAAGATTTTTACCAATGCTTGTGGTCCATGTATCGGACAATGGGCAAGATATGATGATCCTAAAAATGCACCTAAAAATAGTATCATTCACTCGTTTAACAGAAATTTTGCAAAACGTGCAGATGGAAATCCAAATACCCACGCATTTGTTGCTTCTCCAGAGATGGTTGCTGCAGTCACTATTGCTGGTCGTTTAGATTTTAATCCAATGAAGGATGCATTAATCAATCAAGACGGGGAAGAAGTAATGCTGGATGAGCCAACAGGATGGGAATTACCGCCTAAAGGTTTCGAGGTAAAAGACGATGGATATTTAGCACCAGATGCAGACGGAAGCCATGTGAATGTTGTGGTGAATACCGATTCTGAAAGACTGGAATTATTAACACCATTTACTCCTTTGGGAAATGATTTAAGTGGTATAAAGTTATTAATCAAAGCACATGGAAAATGTACTACGGATCATATTTCTATGGCAGGACCATGGTTGCGCTTCCGTGGACATTTAGATAATATTTCTAACAACTGTTTGATTGGAGCTGTCAATGCTTTCGGAATGAAAACAAATTTTGTAAAAAATCAAATTACTGGAGACTTTGGAGGCGTGCCAGATACGGCAAGAGTTTACAAAGCTGCAGGAATCAAAACAATAGTAATAGGAGATCATAATTATGGAGAAGGTTCTTCCAGAGAGCATGCTGCCATGGAGCCAAGACACTTAGGAGTTGCCGCAGTATTGGTAAAATCTTTTGCGCGTATTCATGAAACAAACTTGAAAAAACAAGGGATGTTGGGCTTGACGTTTGACAATGAATCAGATTACGACTTAATTCAAGAGGATGACACGTTTAACTTTGTCGATTTAGAAGAATTTACTCCAGGTAAGCCTTTGACGATAGAAGTGTTGCATGCGGACGGTTCTAATGATGTTGTGGTTGCTAATCATACTTATAATGCTGGCCAAATTGAATGGTATAATGAGGGCTCAGCTTTAAACTTAATCAAGAAAGAAAACGCCTAAGAGATTAGGGTTATATATAAAACTCTTGAGGAAATTCGAGAGTTTTTTTGTTTTACACAAAGAGGTTATGGATATATTTAGGCAATTTTTTAATCAGATTCCTAAAATATCTCTTCCTATGGTCGACCTTGGTATTTCCTTAGACTCTTATACGTCAATAGATATTTCTGCATGCAATAGCACTGTATTAGATTTCAATTTTGCAGATTCAGTAGCATAGAAGAAATACATCAATTTATATCTAATCGAGCAAAATAATCAGGTTGCATATGGAGTATATTTTGAAAGAAGAAATTTATATGATCGCAGTACTTATTTTGAAAATGTAACAAAACATAACAAAAGAAATATTTATTTAGAAGTTGACCTTTAGTTTGCTTTAGGTATAAAGGTATTGGCTGTCTTAAAAGGAGAGGTGCATAGTTTTAAGGGCAATGAAAATTATGGCGATTTAGGCCCTAACTATCATTTTTAAATTATTAGGAAGTTTTGAAAATTACCCGGGAGCATCTTCAGAAAAC
>CAJXAS010000024.1 GCA_913050305.1 uncultured Polaribacter sp.
CCATATAAAAATCGCAATATGGCGGATTATCAGCTACATTTACTAATTTAGAAACAGCTCTGCAATCTTGCCAAACTTGTACGTTAATTTCTGGAACATCTGTTGTTGCAACCACCATATGCTTACCCGTTAAATACCGTTTATTGTAACTATCTTTAATTAAAGTGACACATCCTTTTTTGGCAAGTGTTATGGTATCTTTTCTAAACATTGGCGAAACGATGGTTACATGCGCATCTGGACTCGATTTTAACAAAAATGTTAATTTCTCTTCCGCAACATTCCCACCACCCACAATAAGTATATTTAAACTTTTTGTCTTTAGAAAAATAGGATATAAATTATTTCTTTCCATAAAACACCGTTATGCAATTAATGTTTCTGAATATGTGGCTTGAATATTTACTAATACTGCTCTATGCTTTACAACTTCGCCTAGAATAATAATTGCAGGATTGCTTAACTCATTTTCTTTTACAACCTCTAAAATTGTATCTACCGTTCCAATACCTACTTTTTCATTACTTCTTGTTCCGTTTTGAATAATAGCAACCGGTAAATCATTTTTATTTTCTAATTGAAACAACTTTATAATTTCAGGTAATTTTCCCATTCCCATTAACACAACTACTGTTGCATTAGATTTTGCTGCAAGCGCAATGTCTTTTGATAATTTATGTTCTTTTGTAGTTCCTGTAATTACCCAAAAACTTTCTGCACTTCCACGTTTTGTTACTGGTATGTTTTGAGATGCGGGAACCGCCAACGAAGACGAAATTCCAGGAACCATAGCTGTTGCTATGCCAAAACTTGTTGCAAATTCCATTTCTTCTGCACCTCTGCCAAAAATAAAAGGATCTCCTCCTTTTAGGCGAACTACATGCCCGTGTGTCTCTGCCCTTGCAACAATTAAATCGTTAATTTGATCTTGTTGATAGGTATAGCAACCGCTGCGTTTTCCCACAAAAATTATTTCTGCATTCGGATTTATGAAGCCTAACAATTCTTCATTTACCAGAGCGTCATATAAAACAACATCTGCAGTTTTTAAAACTTTAATCGCTTTTAAAGTAATTAAATCTACATCGCCAGGACCCGCACCTACAACTGTTAATTTTGGTATTTTATACATAGCTAACTGCTGTTTTTCTATATGCATCAATCTTTGAATAGAACAATTTTGCATCCTTTAAGTAACTTGCTGCAAATTTTTTTGTAGGTTTTTTATTTTTAATTTGATACACCAAATCATCAAAAGAGCCTTCCAATTCAATTTTATGAGTGGCAACAAATTGCTCTTGAAAACTACTTATAATCCCTGCCTGCGTGTTTGTTTTTATACCCTCTGAAATTAACAATGCTTTTGCAGTATTTACAATGGCAGTGTATGCATAATAAATACTATCTGAAAACTGATTTTCTTTGAAAGCTTCTTGTGAATTTGTAATTTTTTCTTCGCTTTCAAATAATAAAGTCGCAATCAAATCAATCACAACTCCAGCACATTCTCCAACTCCGATTGCTTTTACGTATTTTTCTGAGTACCCCCAATCAATAAAATCATCTGGCAATAAATTAGTTGTATCGGACAATCCTTTTAACAAATTATAGAAATAAATTTTCCCTTGTCTGTCATAATATTCTAAAAACGATTCTTTTTTCTGTTGATATCTCTCAATATCATTCAATAAAATACGTAAAGCGTCTGTTCCTCTTTTACTTGGAATTTTGACTAATTTATCTGAAAAACGACCATTTCCGTCTCCTAAAATTCCACCACCAATTAAAACCTGTAACCCAGGTGCTTGCAAATTACCAACTTTAATAGACATTCCTTGAAAACCAATATGTGCCATATTGTGTTGCCCACAAGCGTTCATGCAACCACTAATTTTAATGGCAATTTCTTTGTTATTTATATAGGAAGGGTATTCTTCTTCCAATACTTTTTCTAACACCACTGCAATTCCTGTACTACTAGAAATTCCTAAATTACAAGTATCCGTTCCTGGGCAAGCAGTAATATCTGAAGTAGAATTATATCCAGCATTTGCAAAACCTAATTTTTGCAATTCAACATAGAAAAAAGGAATTAGATCTGCCCTAATATGGCGAATTAAAATATTCTGACGCAAAGTCAATCGGATTTCATTAGCCCCATATTTTTTTACTAAATCTGCTAATAATCTTGCTTTTTGCGTATAGAAATCTCCTAAATGCACTTTAATTCCAATAGCAAATAAACCTTCTTGCTTTTGTTTGATAACATTTGTTTCTTTCCAATTTTGAAAAGCAACTTCATCTTTAATTTTTATTACAGGAATTGCTACTTCTTGAAAAGAAATGGGTTGCTCAAAAGCAGTGGTGTTAATTTTAAACGTTTTGTTCTCTAAGGCACTTATTTCTTTAGATACTAATTCTAAAAAAACAGCTGTTCCTATCTCTTTTACTAAAAATTTTAATCTTGCCTTTGCTCTTTTTGTTCGTTCTCCAAAACGATCAAAAATTCTTAAAACACTCTCTATAGTTGGTATTAAAACATCTTCTTCTAAAAATTCATAGATTACATCTGCATGCCTTGGTTGTGAACCCAAACCACCACCTAATAAAACTTTAAAACCTTTTTTAGCAACTCCATCTTCTATTTTAATCTTCGCAATAAAACCTAAATCATGAATAAAACTAATAGCGGTATCATCATCTGTACCAGAAAAAGACATTTTAAATTTACGCCCCATTTCTTGACAAATTGGGTTTCTTAAAAAGAATTTAAACGTTGCATCTGCATACGGAGAAACATCAAAAGGTTCGGCAGTATCGATTCCCGCAGTTTCAGAAGCTGTGATATTTCTAACGGCATTTCCACATGCTTCACGCAATGTAATATCATCCTTTTCTAGTTGTGCCCATAACTCTGGCGTTCTATCTAAACTTACATGGTGAATTTGAATATCTTGGCGTGTTGTAATATGCAATCTCCCACGAGAATATTCATCAGAAACGTCTGAGATTCTGTGCAATTGTTCGCTTGATACTTTTCCGTATGGTAATTTTATACGAATCATTTGCACACCAAACTGACGCTGACCATATACACCTCTTGCCAAACGTAAACTTCTAAAACGCTCTTCGTCTATTTTCCCTTCTTTAAATAGCTGAATTTTACGTTCTAATTCTAGAATATCTTTTTCTACTATAGGATTCTCTATTTCTGTTCTAAAACTTTGCATGATTTTCTATTTATTATTGGATAAAACCGACACCAACGGTATTGTTTGTTTTTGGATTGATCAAAATAAATGCGCCATTTGATTTATTCTGATTGAAGCTATCTACCAATAAATATTTACTTAACTTTATTTGAATAACTCCTATTTGATTCAAAGCTAATTCAGACGGATTTTCAATTTTTCCAGAAAAATCTGTTTTTAAAATGCTAGACAATTGTGTGATTTTTGCTTGTGCATCATTTACACCGTGTTTTATATGGTATTTCTGTAAAACTTGTAAAGGTTCTTTATCCATCCAACAAATAGTTGCGTCTAATTGCTTTGTAATTGTTGGTTCTTCAGCAACTTTTACCAACATGTCTCCTCTACTTACATTTACATTGTCAACCAACGTAATTGCAACAGAACTTCCGTTTTTTGCAATTTCATATTCCTCATCAAAAAAATGAATACTTTTTATTGTTGATTTTGTTTGCGATGGAAGGACTATTATTTCATCTCCAATTTCTAGATCGCCTCCGTAGATCTTACCTGCGTAGCCCCTAAAATCATGATATTCATCTGTTTTTGGTCTAATTACAGTTTGTACAGGAAAACGAACTTGCGTTACTTCTTCGGTAGCTTCAGTATCTAATTTTTCTAAATGATGTAATAAGGTTTCACCTGCATACCAAGACATATTTTCAGATTTAGAAGCTACATTATCTCCTTGCAAAGCAGACATTGGTATAAAGGTTAATTGCTGATTTTTATATTCGCTTTTGCTTGCCAAATACTCAATTTCTCTCTTAATAATATTGTATTTCTCTTCGGAAAAGTCAACCAAATCCATTTTATTAACCGCAATAACAACATCTTTAATTCGAAGTAAATTATTGATAAAAAAATGACGATATGTTTGTTCTACTACTCCTTTTCTAGCATCAATCAGCACAATTGAAGCTTGCGCAGTAGATGCGCCCGTTACCATGTTTCTTGTATACTCTATATGCCCAGGAGTATCTGCAATAATGAAACTCTTTTTTCTTGTTGAAAAATAAATATGTGCCACATCAATGGTGATGCCTTGCTCACGTTCTGCAACCAAACCGTCTGTTGCTAAAGAAAAATCTAAATAATCGAATCCTCTTTGCCTGCTTTTCTCTTCTATTGCAGCAAGCTTATCATCCGTTAAGGATTTTGTATCATATAAAAGACGCCCTATTAAGGTGCTTTTACCGTCATCTACACTTCCTGCTGTCGCTATTTTTAGTACGTTCATTTTTTTATAAGCTCTTGGCAATTGGCAATTAGCTTTTTAGCTCTTTTCCGTTTACCTTCTATTAAATTTATATCATTTTGCAAAAGGCGAGTAGCCAAAAGCGAAATTTTCTAAAGCAAATTTCTAAAAATATCCTTGTTGCTTTCTTTTTTCCATAGCAGCCTCAGAACGTTTGTCATCTATTCTTGCACCTCTTTCAGAGATAGAAGAATCTCTAATTTCTTCTACTACTTTTTTAATATCTACGGCATCAGATAAAACGGCTGCGGTGCAACTCATATCGCCAACAGTTCTAAAACGAACCATTCTTTCTACAACTGTTTCTTCTTCATCTCTATAAACAACAGCATCTGCTGCAGACCAAATCATACCATCTCGAATAAATGTTTTTCTTTTGTGTGCAAAGTAAATAGACGGAATTTCTATTTTTTCTTTTTGAATGTAAGACCAAACGTCCAGCTCTGTCCAATTTGAAATAGGAAACACACGCACATTTTGCCCAAGATCTATGCGTCCATTTAGCATATCAAATACTTCCGGGCGCTGATTTTTTTCATCCCATTGTCCGAAATCATCTCTTACAGAAAAAATTCTTTCTTTTGCTCTAGCCTTTTCTTCATCTCTTCTTGCACCACCTATACAGGCATCAAAACCAAATTCTTCAATAGCATCTAAAAGTGTTTCTGTTTGCAGCATATTTCTACTTGCATATCTGCCAGATTCCTCTTTTACGCGTCCGTTATCAATATTATCTTGTACATTTCTTACGATTAACTCTACTCCCAATTCTTTTACTATTTTATCTCTAAATGCTACCGTTTCAGGAAAATTATGCCCGGTATCTATATGCATTAATGGAAACGGAATTTTAGCAGGAAAAAATGCTTTTTGCGCCAAACGAACCAACGTTATGCTATCTTTTCCTCCAGAAAAAAGTAACACAGGTTTTTCAAACTGCGCAACTACTTCTCTAAATATATAAATTGCTTCACTTTCTAAAGCTGCTACTTGTATTATTCTTTGATTCATAATCATGTCTTTTAGATATGCAAACCGCACTCTCTATTGCCTTCTACTTTTGTGGGGTCGAAATAGGTAAACTCATTTGACAAACCTTTTTCTTCTAAATACGTATCTAATTCTTTGTCTGTCCAATTATAAAACGGACTTACCTTTAAAATACCGTCTTTGCTCTTAGAAACAATATCTATACTATTCCTAAAAGCGGTTTGCCCTTTCCTTAAATTTGTAAACCAAACATCTGGTTGTTGCTCTTTCATAGCTCTAGAAAAAGGCTCTAACTTTACTTGTTCTGTAAAAATTACATGTTTTGGATCTTCTATAGAGGGCATTCCTAATACCACATTTCTATGCGAAACCGTCTGCCTTGGCACATATAATTGAATGTTTAAGTTCAATTTTTTAATAACTTCCTCGGCATGCCTATAGGTTTGTTGTGTATTATACCCAGTATCACACCAAACTACCGTCACATCTTTCTTAACCGCGGTAACTGCATTTAAAATAGCTACTTCATAAGGCCTAAAATTAGTAGTCACTATTGGTTTATGTGCAATAGTAATAGCCCAATTAATTATTTCTTCTGGACTTTTATTTTGTAATTCTTTATTTATTTCTTCTAAGTTCATCTATATTATTTACCCCATTTTATATGATTCCAAATTCTTTCATGAAAAAAATACAATAGTAGTTTTGTTAAAAAATCTATGGTTGCAATAGAGGTAGCCAAACCAATAGCCCCTGTAATCAAGTAAGAAACTATCAAAGTATCTAACGTACCTATGAACCTCCAACTCAAAGCTTTTGCAAAACTTCGTAAAGGTTTCTCAGAAGTTTTATCTTCTTCAAAACCCCTACTTTGAGTTTTCCCACTAAAAAAAAAATGGTTTAAAATCATAGATAATTAATTCAAATCAAACTACCCTATTAGTTTAGTAGGATAATGCAAACATACACTTAAATTTAAAATTAAAATACAGTAAATTCATAAAATAAATACAAACCCTATAGATTTAGTAGATTAATAAAAAAAGGAGAATATAATTACGAATATGAAATCGTATGAGACTTACTATTGAAATAAAAATTAGTATTAAAAACTTAAGTTATAAGATGCATCGAATACAGCGTAGTTTAACAATTACAAAGATCTGCTAAAGAAGTGTTTCTAAAAACATCTAAAGTATTGTCTCTTACTTGCATCATTAAATTATGAACAGCACATGCATTTTCATCTGGACAATCATCACACTTTTCATAGAAATTTAAACTCACACAAGGTACCATAGAAATAGGTCCTTCAAGAATTCTCATAACATCAGTCATGGGTATTTCAGAAGGTAATTTTAATAAATAATAACCACCACCTTTCCCTTTTTTAGATGCTAAAATTCCGTTTTTACGAAGTGTTAATAGAATACTTTCTAAGAATTTTAGGGAAATATTTTCGCTTTTAGAAATCGAAGCAATAGCCACGGGGTTATTGTCCTCTTGCCTACCTAAAAAAGTAAGTGCTTTAATTCCGTATTTTGTCTTTTTAGAAAGCATAAAAACAAAATTACGGAATTTTAAATTGGTTTAACTATTTAAAGCTTGCTCTAAATCTTCTATAATATCTCCTACATTTTCTAAACCTACAGAAACTCTTACCAAACCTTTTGTAATACCAACAGCTAATCTATCCTCTTCAGATAACCTGCCGTGCGTTGTAGAAGAAGGGTGCGTAACAATAGTTCTTGTATCCCCTAAATTTGCCGATAAAGAACACATTTTAATAGTGTTTAAAAATGTTCTTCCCGCTGCAATACCTCCTTTAATTTCGAAAGCAACAATGTTTCCTCCTAATTTCATTTGATTTTTAGCAATAGCATATTGTGGGTGCGATTTCAAAAATGGATACTTTACCATGATAACGTTTTCTTGCGTTTCTAAAAATTCAGCAACCTTTAATGCATTTTCCGCGTGTTTTTCTACTCTAATTGCCAAAGTTTCTAAACTTTTAGACAATACCCATGCATTAAAAGGAGACATTGCTGGCCCCGTATTTCTTGCAAATAAATAAATTTCTCGCATTAATTCCTTACTTCCAACGGTAACTCCGCCCAAGACTCTCCCTTGTCCATCTATTAATTTTGTGGCAGAATGAATCACTAAATCTGCACCAAACTTAATGGGTTTTTGCACATATGGTGTTGCAAAACAATTATCAACAATATAAATTAGATTGTGCTTTTTTGCAATTTGACCAATCAACTCTAAATCAAGAATATCTACTGCTGGATTTGTAGGTGTTTCTATATATAGAATCTTTGTATGTGGTTGAATTAAGCTTTCTAACAAATCGACTTCATTTACTTTAAAGTAAGAAGTTTCTATATTCCATTTTGGTAAAAATTTTGTGAACATACTATGGGTAGAACCAAAAACAGATCTACAAGATACTACATGATCTCCTGCACTAAGCAAAGCCGCAAATGTGGAGAAAATTGCAGACATACCTGTTGCAAAAGCGTAACCTGCTTCGGCACCTTCCATACTTATAATTTTATTTACAAATTCTGTAGTATTTGGATTTGTAAAACGACTGTATAAATTGCGTTCTTTTTCTTCTGCAAAAGAAGCACGCATCTCTTCTGCATCGTCAAAAACAAAACTAGATGTTAGATATAGTGGGGTAGAATGTTCAGAAAATTGTGTTCTTTCTGTTTGATTTCTAATCGCTTCTGTTTCGAAGTGTTTACTCATAATTACTAATGGTTAGTTATTCCTTATTGACTAAATAGTGCTAAATGAAAACTGATTAATTTTTTAATCGTTATGTTTTGCCAGTCTTAATATATCTCCAAAAACACCTCTTGCCGTTACTTTAGAACCTGCTCCTGCCCCTTGAATTACAATGGGCTGTTCTCCGTATGATTCTGTATAAATTTCAAAAATTGCATCAGAACCTTTTAAAGATCCTAAAGGAGAAGCTTTAGAAACTGACACTAATTTTACTTCTAAATTACCCGTATCTTGAGATAAATCTCCGCTTAACTCCCCAATATATCGTAAAACAGAATTTTCTTTTTGTGCAGCTTTTATTTGTTGATACTCTGCATTCATGACTTCTAAATTCGATAGAAAATCAGTTACAGTACCCCCTCTTAAATTGGCTGGAATTAAATTCTGAATATTTGTATCTACAAACTCATTTTCTAAATCTAATTCCCTTGCTAAAATCAATAATTTTCTAGCTACATCATTTCCAACCAAATCTTCTCTTGGGTCTGGCTCTGTAAATCCTTGCGCTATGGCATCTTTTAAAACTTCTGAAAAAGGTCTGTTTCCCTCAGAAAAAGTATTAAATAAATAACTTAAGCTTCCAGAAAAGACCCCTTTAATCTTAGTAATATTCTCTCCAGATTCATGTAAAAGTCTTATAGTATCAATTAAAGGCAGGCCAGCACCTACATTGGTTTCGTATAAATACTGCTTTTTATGTTCTTTTAGTTTTGTTCTTAATTCTTTATAAAAATCAAAAGATAAAGTATTTGCTATTTTATTACAAGAAACTAAATCGAAACCTGCAGCAATTAACGGAATATAATTTTCTACAAACGAGATACTCGCCGTGTTATCTACTGCAATTAAATTTTCAAAATGATGTGTGTTTGCAAAGTCAATTATGTCTTGTATTTCAATATTTTCGTGTCCTGTGTTCTCTAAATCTTGCTCCCAGTTTTTTGAAACTCCTGTTTTTTGAAGCAATACCTTTTTGGAACTTGCCACTGCAAAAACATTTAATTGAATTTTTCTTCGCTCTAATACAGAAGCTGCATTCTCTAAAATCTGATTAATTAAAGTTCCACCAACCAAACCTTTTCCAAAAACAGCAATATTTATTTTCTTTGCAATTCCGAAAACTTGTCCGTGAATTACATTTACAGCCTTGTGCAATTGGTCTTTTTTAACTACCAAACTCACGTTTTTACCTGTAACTGTATTATTAAATAATAATGGGACAATTTGATTTTTAATTAAGGCATTGTAAGGAAGGTGAAATTCACTTAAATCTTGACCAATAATAGAAATTACCGCCACGCTCTCGGTTATTGAAATCTGATGCACATCTTGAGCGTAAAAATCGCTTTCAAAGGCAGTTTCTAAAGCTAAAACAGCTTCAGAAGCCCTATCCGTATCGATAATTAATCCAATTCCTCTCTCTGAAGAGCCTTGAGAAATAATACTAACATTAATATTCCGCTCACTTAATGCTCTAAAAATACGTGCATCTACTCCCACTTTTCCTAACAAACCTCTTCCTTCAAAATTCAATAAAGAAACATTATTAATGGTAGAAATAGATTTAATTCCTTTTTGTGAAGACGCTGCAGTTATTAAAGTTCCTTTATCTTCCTTATTAAAGCTGTTTAAAATTCTTAAATTAATATTCTTTTCTAATAAAGGAATAATAGTTTTTGCATGTAAAATGGTAGCTCCAAAATTAGCCAATTCATTTGCCTCGGAATAGGATAGTTTCTCAATTTTCTTTGCGTCTGCAACCAAATCTGGATTTGCAGTAAAAATTCCGCTTACATGCGTATAATTTTGCAACTCTTCTGCATCTAAATAATTTGCTAGTAAAGCTGCTGTATAATTACTACCGTTTCTTCCTAAAGTTGTAGTTTCTCCTTTTTTATTGGAAGAAATAAAACCAGTTACAACATTTAATACGTTTGCGTTTTCAGCAAAATATGCAACTACATTTGCAGAAGAAATGGTGTTTATGGGTTGTGCATTCCCGAAGTTTTCATCGGTAATAATTAACTGACTCGCATCTGTTATATTCGCATCTACTCCTTTTTTTTGTAACAAACTAGCTACTAGTTTTGCTGATAACAATTCACCCTGCGCTAGCACTTCGTCTTTAATTTTAATACTATAATCTCCCAACAAAGAAACGCCTTCAAAAATAGTTTCTAATTTGGCAAATTCTGCAGAAAAATCAACGGAAGTATTTGGTGTTAATTGATATTTCTTAAATATTTCAAACGCAATTTTGTATGCTTTTTTTTGTGCAGATTTTTCTAAAATAGCTTCTAAATCGTCTGTAGTATTTCCTCTTGCAGAAACTACCACTGTTATTTTTTCACTATTATAAAGTTTTCCTGTAATAATATCTAAAGCGCTTTCAATTCCTTTCCCGTTTGCTAAAGATTTTCCTCCAAATTTTAATACTTTCATTTTTTTTGTGTTGTACTCTTTATTAAATATAGGTGCTATAATTTTCTGAAGTTGGTCATATTCCATTAGAAATGCATCATGACCATGCACCGATTTTATTTCGTTGTAGGTAACATTTTCTTTGGTTAATGCTAAATTTTTATGTGTTTCTCTATTTTCTTCTGCAGTAAAAAACAAATCTGAGTCCACACCAATAATGTGAATATTGGCATCTATTTGATTTAAAATTTCTATCTTTTTTTCTCCATTTTTTGTAACATCAATTGTTTTTAATAATTGATTCATTAATTTATAAGAGGATAATTGATACCGTTCTTGTAATTTTTCACCGTGATGTAACAGCCAACTTTCTACGCTAAAAACAGTAGAATCTTCTTTTTTAGAACGCTGAAAACGTTCTTTAAAAGAAGTTGGCGTCCTGTAACATAGCATTGCATGCATCCTTGCATCATGTACGGGGTTGCTTGAGTTTACCAAAAATTGTTCTTGTATTTGGCAATTGGCAATTAACCAATCTGTAGATTTCCAATCGGTCGCAATGGGTAAAAAATGTTTGGTTATTTTAGTATTTAAAATTACCATTTCCCAAGCAATGCCGCCACCCAAAGAACCACCTATTAAAGCAAATAGTTGTGAGATTTTTAAATATTGTAATCCTTCTAAAAAAATGTTAGCAATATCTCTTGCAATAAAATCTTTATAATTTTCAATTAAAAAACCATCAAAACCATTTCCAGGAACATTAAAAGACAAAATGGTATACACCGCCGTATCTATTACCTTTTCTTCTCCTACAATATCTTGCCACCATCCCTCTTTACCTGCAACTTCACTGTTACCAGTTAGTGCATGGTTGATTAAAATTATAGGCGCGGTACCTAGTTCTTTACCAAAAACTTGGTAGCTTAAATTCAGTTCAAGAACAGCAGCACCAAGCTCTGTAGTGAAGTTTTTAATTTTAATATGTTGTAACTGATTTTTCATTTAAACAGAAGGGGTTTTAACCCCTTATTTGTATATATTATCTTCTTATAACTCAGAAAAAGCGGCTTTTAAATCTGCTTTTAAATCCTCTAAATCTTCAATACCAACAGATAATCTTACTAAATCTTGCGTAACGCCAGCACTTGCTTGTTCTACTGTATTTAATTGTTGATGTGTTGTACTTGCAGGATGAATAATAAGTGATTTTGTATCTCCAATATTCGCTAATAAAGAAAATATTTTAGTTTTATCTGCAATTGCTTTTGCAGCTTCAAAGCCTTTTTTAGGACCGAATGTTACAATACCACTTTGTCCTTTTGGTAAGTACTTATCTGCTAAAGATTTGAATTTACTACTTTCTAAACCAGGATAATTTACCCAAGCAACGGCATCTTGTTGCTCTAACCATATTGCCAATGCTAATGCATTTTCTGAATGTTGTTTTATTCTAACGGGTAAAGTCTCTAAACCTTGAATGATATTAAATGCGTTTGTTGGACTTAATGCGCCCCCGTAATCTCGTAAACCTTCGAGTATTAATTTAAAAGTAAACGATGCCGCACCTAAAGTTTCATAATATTTTAAACCGTGGTAACCAGCAGATGGTTCTGTAAATTCTGGAAACTTGCCATTCGCCCAATTAAAAGTACCTGCATCTACAATAGCACCTCCTAAAGAAGTTCCTTGGCCACCAATATATTTTGTTAAGGAGTGAATTACAATATCTGCCCCGTGCTTAATAGGATTTAATAAAACAGGTGTTGCCACGGTATTATCTACAATAAAAGGAACTTCTGCCTTTTTTGAATGCGTAGAAATTGCTTCTAAATCTAATACATCTAACTTTGGATTCCCTAAAGATTCTGCAAAAAATGCTCTTGTATTTTCTTGCACTGCTGCATCAAAGTTATCAGGATTTGAAGCATCTACAAATGTAGTTGTAATGCCTAATCTTGGTAAGGTTACACTTAATAAGTTGTAGGTTCCACCGTATAAACTGCTAGAAGCAACAATATGATCTCCTGCTTTTAAAAGTGTTAGCAAACCAGTTGCAATTGCGGCTGTACCAGATGCAAAAACTACGGCTCCTATTCCGCCTTCTACCGCTGCTAAACGGTCTTGTAAAATTTGATTTGTTGGGTTGTTTAAACGGGTGTAGATAAAACCTAGTTCTTTTAACGAAAAAAGGTTTGCTGCATGTTCTGAATTGTTAAAAACATACGATGTTGTTTGGTAAATAGGAACTGCTCTTGTACCTCCGTTTGTGGTTACGTCGTGTCCTGCATGCAACGCATTGGTTGCCAATTTTAATGTACTCATTTTTCTATTTTTTTGAGTTAATAAATAAACAAAAAAGTCAAATGCATCAATTTCTGTTGATGTAATTACTAGAAAAATGTTATGAAGAAAAATAGTACTTTCCAGAAAGGAAAATTCTTTTTTGTTATCTATCCAACTATAGTTTAGTTGAGTAGAATTTAGCACCTTCTTTATTTCTAAAGGGTTGCTAAGGCTTCGTCGGGTCTAATCCCTTCACCTTTCTTGATAACATTTCAATAAGTTATTGAACTTTATGAGTGCAAATATATGTTCCAAAAAAATTAGTATCCAAATAAAAAGTGATTTATTTTTTAAAAATATCGATTTCGCATTTTATTTATCTCTGCACTCTTTATTCTTTAATATCATCACTTTTAAAACGCCGAAATTCATTTATTGATGATGCTATCATAAATAATTATAGCAATAAAAGGGATCATTTTAATTTTATAGTGTACTTTTGTAAACTAATTAAGAGGAATAATTTGAACTGATTGCAACCTCACTAAAAAAATGCTAAAGCAGTAATTATCTACTTCTTTCAGCGACTGCAATCAATTTTATTTTCCGCCTGATTCCCATTTTAAGGGAATAATCATTTTAAGGAAATCTCAATGCTTAGCATTAAGAAATCATTTTTTAATATAAAAAAAAATAGTATGTCATATTTATTCACCTCAGAAAGTGTTTCTGAAGGACACCCAGACAAAGTTGCAGATCAGATTTCTG
>CAJXAS010000025.1 GCA_913050305.1 uncultured Polaribacter sp.
AACGGATTTAGTAAAGAGGTTTTAAATAATTTACCAATGGAATTTGCTGTGGAAGCTCAAAAATTATTGGAAATTAGTTTAGAAGGAAGTGTTGGGTAAGGTTCATGGAATTTTAACTGTATAATTGCTGAACCGACAGAGCAAAATTAAACAGAATATTAAAAGCGAATCGCGTAAAAGCGAAGAGAAAATAGCAAAAGACGATGTTAAAAATAGAAAATTTACAAGCAAGTATAGATAATAAATTAATCTTAAAGGGATTAAATTTAGAAGTAAAAGCTGGTGAAGTTCACGCAATTATGGGTCCTAATGGTGCTGGAAAAAGTACGTTAGCAAACATTATTGCGGGTAAAGATGATTACGAAATTTCAACTGGAAATATCGAGTTAAATGGTGAGGATTTGAACGAATTGGCGCCTGAAGAAAGAGCACATAATGGTGTGTTTTTATCTTTCCAATATCCTGTAGAAATTCCTGGAGTTTCTGTAACGAACTTTATAAAAACAGCGATTAACCAAACTCGTAAAGCAAAAGGCTTAGAGGATATGCCTGCAAAAGAGATGTTAAAAATGATTCGTGAGAAATCTGAATTATTGGAAATAGACCGTAAATTCTTATCCCGTTCTCTAAACGAAGGTTTTTCTGGAGGAGAGAAAAAACGCAACGAGATATTTCAAATGGCCATGCTAGAGCCAAAATTAGCAATTCTTGATGAAACTGATTCTGGTTTAGATATTGATGCTTTGCGTATTGTAGCAAACGGCGTTAACAAACTAAAATCTAAGGACAATGCAGTAATTGTAATTACGCATTATCAACGTTTATTAGAGTATATCGTACCAGATTTTGTACATGTTTTATACGATGGGAAAATCGTAAAAACTGGTGATGCTTCTCTAGCGCTTGAGTTGGAAGCAAAAGGATATGATTGGATTAAAGAAGAGTTAGTTCAGTAAAAAAGTTTAACAATTGAACCAGTGATAAAGTTGCACAAAAGCAAACTTTAAAAACTTCCGATTTTAAACTTTAAAACGAAAACAAATGGAATTAAAAGATAAATTATTATCATCATACGTAGCGTTTGAAAACGATATAGACACGAATTCGGATATACACGAAATCCGTTCAGAAGCCTTTCAAAATTTTGAAGACTTAGGTTTTCCTACTAAAAAGTTAGAGGCTTGGAAATACACTTCTTTAAACTCAGTTTTAAAGCAAGACTATAGTATATTTCCTAACAAAGAAAATTCAATTCAGTTAGCAGATGTACAAAAGTACTTTATAGACGATATAGATACCTACAAGCTGGTTTTTATTGATGGAAAATACAGTTCTTTCCTATCGGAAACTACACACGATACTTTTGATGTTTGTTTAATGTCTTCGGCATTAGCCAAACCAAAATACAAGGCAGTTATTGAAAATTACTTCAATAAAATAGCTAAAAAAGACAATTTAACCTCTTTAAATACCGCTTTTGCTAATGAAGGTGCTTACATCTATATTCCTAGAAATGTAGAGGTAGAAAAGCCGATTCAAATTATCAACTTTACCACGGGTTCTGAAGCAGCGACTATGTTGCAACCAAGAAACTTAATTGTAGTTGAGCAAAATGCACACGTTCAAATTATAGAGCGTCATCAAAGTTTAACTTCAAACCCTGTTTTGACAAATGCGGTTACAGAAGTTTTTGCAGCAAAAGACTCAACAGTGGATATTTATAAGATTCAGAATGACGATAAAACAGCTTCATTAGTAGATAATTCTTACATCGAGCAAAAATCAAATAGTATTGTTTCTGTGCATACCTTTTCCTTTGGAGGAAATATAACAAGAAACAATTTAAACTTTTATCAAAGAGGAGAGCACATCGATTCTATCTTAAAAGGAATTACAATTCTTGAAGGAAAACAACATGTAGATCACCATACTTTAGTGCATCATATAGAACCAAATTGTGAAAGCCACCAAGATTATAAAGGAATTTATAATGAGCGTTCTACAGGTGTTTTTAACGGTAAAGTAGTTGTAGATAAAGAAGCACAGAAAACAAATGCCTATCAAAAAAGCAACAATGTTTTATTAAGTGATAAAGCTACTATAAATGCAAAACCTCAATTAGAAATTTTTGCAGATGATGTAAAATGTTCTCATGGTTGTACCATTGGTCAACTAGATGATGATGCCTTGTTTTACATGCAACAACGTGGAATTCCAGAGAAAGAAGGAAAAGCATTGTTAATGTTTGCTTTTGCGAATACTGTTTTAGAAAGCGTAAAGATACCTGAGGTAAAACAACGTATTGCTAAAATTATTGCAAATAAATTAAATGTAAAAATCGGTTTCGATTTATAAACAAATAAGTTGCATTTTATATAAAAAAACCACGCAAATTGCGTGGTTTTTTTATAGTTTTATTTTAATCTATCGAGCCTAAAACCCCTTTCAGAAACTTGTTTTCTTCAAACCAAGACAAGCCAAAACGAACAATAACCAAATCTTCATCTGGCAAGACGTATACCCTTTGCCCTTGATAGCCATCTGCAAAATACATGTTTTTAGGAACATCTTTAAACTGCTGTTCTGCATTTAACCAAAAATGTGCGCCATAAGTTCCGTTTGAAGTTGGCGATGGTGTGGTTATATAGTCTACCCATTTTTTAGTAAATAGTTCTTCTCCGTTCCAGTTTCCGTTGTGTAAGTATAGGAGTCCGAATTTTGCCCAATCTCTGGCAGTTGCCCATGCATAAGAAGAAGCAATATAGTTTCCTGCCAAATCACTTTCAACCACCATAGAATTCATTCCAATTTTATCAATGAGGTTTGTATACCAAAAATCTAAATACTCTTGGTGTGTTTTAAATTGATCTCTTAAAATTCCTGACAATAAATTAGAAGTACCAGAAGAGTAATTCCAAGAAGCATTGGTTTTATTTTGTAACGGTTTTTCTGCTTGCATCTTAGTCATGTCTCTTTCTAAGAACAACATTTTTGTAGCATCAGAAATTTCATCATAATTTTCATCCCACTCTAAACCAGAATTCATTTGTAATAAATTATTGATGGTAATGTTTTTGCGAGCGTCCTTTTGCCAAGAAGCAATTGGTGCTTTATTATAGATATTTATCTTATTCTGGTGCTGTAAAACTCCGAAAACAGTACTCATTAGACTTTTAGTCATAGACCAACCTAAAATTCTAGAATCTTTATCAAATCCGTTTGCATATTTTTCTAAAACAAGCTGATCTTTATAAATAACTAACACTGCCCTTGATTTATTTTCTCCAAAAATAGCCCCAACTGTTTCATTTAGTTTCTTATAATTGATATTCCCAAAAACAGCGTCTTTTTGAGGAGCGTTCCCATATGGAAAAGGAGTGTTATTGTCTGCATTTGACCTCTTAGGAACTAAGTAGGGAGTATTTTCATCATTCGAATTTAAGGTTAAAACAGCACCCAAACCTTCCCTGTAAACTGCTTTTCTAGTTAATAAGCCTAGTGCAGAAGAAATTACAAACTTGTTTTTTACATCTAATATATCTGTGGCCAAATTTACTGGCGAAAAATTATTGTCGGTTTTGTCTGTAAACTCCAAAGTTCTTTCCCCAAGAAAAACCGAAGAAGTTGTGTTTTTTGCAGAATGCCCTGCTAAAATATTTAACTTTGGATAGTTAGAAATTACAAATAATATAAGAAAAACGGCTATAAGCAGCAGAATGCGTTTCAATATTTTCATAGCAAATATAGTTTAGTGATGTAAAAATAAGAAAATCATATTCAGTTTATGAAAACTTTACAAATGCATGCTTTATCTTTGTAATTAAATATGACGTGTATGATTAATGTTGATAAAATTCGTGAAGATTTCCCTATTCTAAAAAGAACTGTTCACGGAAAACCTTTGGTGTATTTTGACAATGCAGCAACTTCTCAAACACCCCAAATTGTTATTGATACAATTGTGGATTACTACAGTAATTACAATTCAAATATTCATAGAGGAGTGCACACTTTAAGTCAAGAAGCTACAGATAAGTATGAAGAAGCACGTATTAAGGTACAACACCATTTTAATGCAAAAGAGGCATATGAAATTATTCTAACTTCTGGTACCACAAATAGTATTAATATTATTGCTGCTGGTTTTGCTTCTATACTCCAAAAAGGAGACGAAATTATTGTTTCTGCTTTAGAGCATCATTCTAATATTGTGCCTTGGCAAATGTTGTGTGAAAAAACAGGCACTATTTTAAAGGTAATTCCAATGTTAGAGGACGGTTCTTTGAATATGGATGCCTACCATGATTTGGTAAATGAAAAAACAAAATTAGTTTTTTGTAATCATGTTTCTAATGCGCTAGGAACGGTTAATCCTGTGGAAGAAATTATTGCAAAAGCACATGCTTTTGATGCTGCTGTCTTGTTAGATGGTGCGCAAGCAACCCCTCACATAAAACCAGATGTGCAAGCTTTAGATGTAGATTTTTATGTTGCTTCTGCTCATAAATTGTGCGGACCAACCGGTGTTGGTATGTTATACGGAAAAGAAAAATGGTTGCAAAAATTACCACCCTATGAAGGTGGTGGAGAAATGATTGCTACGGTTTCTTTTGAGAAAACAACCTATGCAGGCTTGCCTCATAAATTTGAAGCGGGTACCCCAAATATTTGTGGAGGTATTGCATTTGGTGCTGGTTTAGATTATATGAACGCAGTGGGCTTTGACAACATTGCTTCTTATGAACATGAGCTTCTAGAATACGGAACGCAAGAGTTGTTAAAAATTGAAAACTTAAAAATATACGGAACAACAGCTGAAAAGACGGCTGTAATCTCTTTTAACGTAGGCGGAATTCATCCGTATGATATTGGAGCGATTTTAGATAAGCTTGGCATAGCGGTTAGAACAGGGCATCATTGCGCACAACCAATTATGGATTTCTATCAAATACCAGGAACTATTAGAGCTTCTTTCTCTTTTTACAATACAAAAGAAGAAATAGATATTTTTGTAAGTGGAGTTAAAAGAGCTGTCGGAATGCTTTCTTAAATTCTTAAAAAAACAGAGACAATAAAAAAAGGTTGCGCAAATTGCGCAACCTTTTTTTATATTAAAACTGTCTGTTAATTACCTTAACATTGCAGAGTAGTTTGTAGGATAGTCTCCTGCTTTTGCTAAACCATTTGTAGCTGAAGTAAAGTTAGAACCAAACTCAGCATCTGTAGCTGCTAAAATTTTATTAGCCATAAGTGCATAACCTCTTGCTGTTAAATGAACACCATCTAAACTTACTAAACCACCAGTAACTAAGCTTGTAGTCATTGTATAAGCGTCAAACTGAATACCCGAAGAAGCTTCTGTTAAAACACCTTTAAAGTCTACTAAAGCAACATTTGGGTTTGAGCTTGCAACCGCAGCTATAGTTGTATTATAAGCATCTGTAGCTGTCATAATTGCTGATTGCTCTTCTGGTGTTAAAACCCATTGATCTCCTAAAGGAACGGTTACACCGTTGATGTATTGTGGATTACCTCCTACAGTTGTACCAATAACGGTAGAACTAGCTAATAATAACAAATCGTCTGCAGCAGATTGTCTATAAGAAGGAATACCAAAAGCAGATAAATCTGTCAAATACTCATCAACAAGAAGTACAGCATTTTGTCCTGCTGAAAAAGAAATTGTTCTTTTAGCAATTTCAGCATCCGCCATTTCTTGCGTCATTGGTGTTACAGCTACTAAATATGCGAAAGCTTGTTGAATTCCTCCATTGTAAGAAGCAAATGCACCACTTACCGCTCCTGCGGTTGCAGCGTCTAAAGGCACTGGGTTGTAAGGTACCGTAGTAAAGTTTGCTAAATCTGTAATATAAGGTACATTAGCTACAACTCCTTTGGCTCCATTTGCTGTTAAAGCAGAAACCATACCACTAAAAACACTTGCAAATACATTAGGATCTGTAATATCTGAACCGCCATAACTAGATGGGTCAAAATTACCAGTTTGATCTACTCCTGAACCTCCAGAAAGTGCATATCCTAAAACATCATTCCCTCCAATTTCTGATAAAGTAAAAAATGTTGGATTTGTTGCCAAAGCATCTCCCAATACAGAAGCTGATGGACTAGAAGCCATTCTACCAAAATAAGGATTCAAAGCTCCATAACCAGGAACACCTAAATGAAAACTTTTAGCACCTGGAGCACCAAAGTTATGAAATGGACCACTAAGAACAGTTGTTAATTCTGTTGTTGGCATAGCAGGTAATCTTGCTGGACCAGCCCCATTAAAGTAAAATCTCGGTGGCTGAACTGCTGTTCCTCCATATACTAACCCTCCAATATTATCATTCATTAAAGGTTGGATAAATTCTGTACCAAACTTCCCTGCCAAAATATTTGGAAATGAATTTTCTTGCGCTGCTATAAACATTGCTCCATCTGTATACCCTGCTGTAAAAGAAGCACCAACTGAAATGTATGTAGAGAAATCTAAACCATTTGTATTTAATGCTACTTCTGGAATAGCTTCTGCTTCTATAATATCTAATTCATTGTTTACATCACAAGAGGCAACGCCAATTGATAAAAGAAGTAAACCTATATATTTATAATTTTTCATCTATTTTATATTTATTAGTTATTAATTGTCCAAGATAAGTAGTACTGAGAACCTATTGCTCCAATACCTGGTGCACTTAAATATTCTTGCCCCATTAAGTTAGCGCCTCCTATTTTGAAAATAGATTTCATTGAAGGAACAGTAAGATTAATTTGAGCATCTAAAACAGTTCTTGCTTTAATAGTAGCATCTACAAAAGTAGATTCCCATCTATACTCATCTTGCCATCTTGCATTGAAATTAAAACCAACGTTTTTAAATAAATTTGTTTTACCAAATTGTAATTTAACTTTATGCTCCGGTGTATTAAAACCTGCTTCAAAATCTGGATTTGCTGCTTGGTCAAACTCAAATTTAGCTAACGTATAATTTAAACCTAAATTAAACCCATTTAAAACTGTTGTATTTAATCCAATAGTTGCTCCATAAGAACTTATGTCTGCTGTAGAGTTACTATACAGTTGAAAAATTTTGTAAGCTCCTGATGCATTATAAGGTACGATAACATTTGTATTTGCTATGAAATCTTCATATTGATTATAGTATACACTTAAATCTATCGTGAATCTTTGTGAACCTGCATTTAATAAACCTCTATAACCTACTTCATAAGCGGTTACTTTTTCTGGTTTTATATAGGCCACATCTGCTTTCACAGTTCCACCACTTGCAGCAGTATAAGAATTTGCATACACATCTCTACCTGTTAATGTGTAAGTAGCTCCTGTACCGTCTCCAAAAGTTGTACTAAATCTGTCTAAATTATCTTCAACACCACCTAATAAGGTAGCACTCCCAACATCTAAACCAATGTATTGATCTTGTGTTGTTGGGTTTCTAAACCCTGTTTGGAAAGAAGCTCTAAAGTTTTGGTTTTTATTCTCACCACCTGCATACGCAAATGAAACTCTTGGAGAAAAGTTACCGTCAAAGTTTTGTGCTTTATCATAACGAATAGAAGCAGTTACCTTTAAACGTTCTTCCTCTAAGAAACCTTTTTGCACTTGTGTGTACATTCCAAATTCATCATAGTTAATAGGACCGTCTGAATCTGTAAAAATATTACCGAATGAATTTAAAGAATATCTTCTATAAGAACCTCCTACTTGAATTTCTGCAAAATTGATTACATCTTGAAAGTTGTAATTTCCATTTGCGTGGTATAATTTAGTTTCATCCCTAAATTTTGCACCTGTAATTAAGTCTGGGTCTGCAGTAATTTTATCAAAAGCTGCATTAAATTCTGCTGAACCTGGCTCAAATCTTCCAGTTTCTGCAGTTTGTCTTGCAACCGCGTGTGCTTGGTCTGAAGTTAATCCTCCTAAAGTACCTTGTAAATAAGCTCCTGTGTATTCTCCAAACCACGTACTGTCATCTTTCCATGCTCTGTTAATGTTTATAGCTGCAAATAAGGTGTTGTATGAGTCTCCTGCGTTTTCTGCAGTAGTATACCCTCTTATAAAGAAGTTTTTACCCCTAACCTCTAATTTATGCTGCTGCATTAAGAAGTTTTTAATAGAGTATTTTTGCCCTCCTAAATATTGCGTGGTACCAGTACCTACTTTAGAATTCCAAATAACCTCTAAGCGATCATCTCCAAAAGGACGGTAATTTAAAGAACCACCAAATTTTACACTTTTTACACCGTAATCAATCAAATCTTTTTCGTTGTAACCAGTTCTACTAATACTTTCACTTGGTATTAAAGCTGAAGCTCCACCAGGGATAAGGCCTAAGCCTTCTAATGTTTTTGCAACATTTCTTATGTTTGTAGAAACTGCATCTCCAAATACATTTACACCGTTATAGTTTCTGTCTGAGTTTCTGTCACCAGAAACCATTTCACCGTTTCTTGTGTTTCTATAATCTGTTGCTGTCCAATCTGTACCCTCTAAAACAGAAAGAGTTGCTTTAGCTGCAAATTTATTAGAAAAAGCATGTGCCATTCTAATGTTAAAATCGGTAAACTCATTGTCTCCTCCAGCTTCTTGACTTGTAATACCTCCTTTTAAAGAAACGCTAATTCCTTGATGATTAAAAGGGCTTTTACTTGTCATAAACATAATACCATTAAAAGCATTTGCTCCATATAGTGCAGAAGATGCCCCTGGTAATAACTCTACTGTCTTTACATCTAATTCAGACATCCCTAGTAAATTACCCAAAGCAAAGTTTAATGCTGGTGAAGAATTATCCATTCCGTCTACCAATTGCATAAAACGTGTATTTGAAAAAGTTGCAAACCCTCTTGTGTTTACAGATTTAAATGTTAAACTGTTTGTGTTTACATCTACTCCTTTTAAATTTTCTAGACCATCATAAAAAGAAGGTGCAGAAGTGTTTTTGATAGCTCTACTATCTAATCTTTCTATGGTAACGGGAGACTCCATAATACGTTCTGGAGTTCTAGAAGCAGAAACTACAATTTCATCTAATGAAGTTTCATTTTCTGTTAAAGTTACATCAACTGTTTGATTGTTTTCTGTTACCTCAACTTTTTTCATTTTATACCCTAAAACAGATATTTCTAATGTAAAAGGTGGTTTGTCGGCAACTTCTAAAACAAAAATTCCATCAAAATCTGTAGTAGTACCTACAGCCTTTCTTTCAATTTTAATGTTTGCACCCGGAAGTGTTTCTCCTGTTTTTGAGTCTTTAACTGTACCGTTAACAGTGGTTTGTGCAACCATTGCAACACTACTTAATGTTAAGCATGCAAAAAGTATAATCTTTTTTATCATAATTTAAATTGGTTTGTTTACTAGTATGCAAATTACAAAAAAATTTCAATAATTGATTATTTAACATTAATTTTTATGTTTTTCTTAAATTATTGTTAATTTTTTGCCATATTATTGACACAAAACCACACTACAGATTTTTAAAAAAACCATTAGTTATCGTACATTTGTTGTGATAAACTCATTCCTTTTGAAAATAGTTAAAAATATTGCTAACTTTTCTACAGACGAAAAAACTTTTGTTACCATTGGTACTTTTGATGGTGTTCATTTCGGGCATCAAAAAATACTTGAAAAACTAGTTTCAGAAGCTAAAGAAGCAGGTAAAAAAGCTATTTTATTAACTTTTTTCCCACACCCACGAATGGTTTTGCAAAAGAACGCAACTATAGAATTACTCAATACAATAGATGAGCGCGCTAAGCTTTTAGAAAAAACAGGTTTAGATTACTTAATCATTCATCCCTTTGACAAGGCTTTTTCTAAAACAACTGCTTTAGAATTTGTAAAAGAGATTTTAGTAAACACTTTTAATATTTCAAAATTAATTATTGGGTACGATCATCATTTTGGAAAAAATAGAGAAGGTAATATTGAGCAATTAACAGAATACAGCCATTTATATGATTTTATTGTAGAAGAGATTCCGGCACAAGATATAGATGATGTTTCTGTAAGCTCTACAAAAGTAAGACGTGCTTTGTCGAAAGGCAATCTAAAAACCGCCAACAACTATCTAGGCTATAATTTTATGTTAAATGGTTTTGTTGTAAACGGAAAAAAAATAGGCGAAACAATCGGTTACCCTACTGCAAATATTGATATTAAAGAAGATTATAAACTCATACCAAAAGTAGGGGTGTACGTTGTAAAGTCTGTTATAGAAAATAAAACTGTGTTCGGAATGATGAATATTGGCAACAGACCCACGGTTAATGGAAAGCACCAAACGATAGAGGTTCATTTCTTTGATTTTGAAAGAGATTTGTACGGTAAAAATTTAAAAATTGAATTGATTTATTTTTTAAGAGATGAACATAAATTTGATTCTCTTGATTCTTTAATTCTTCAACTCAAACAGGACGAACAAGCCTCAAGGAATTATATACAGGATAATTTATAATTTTCTACCTCACAAATTATATATTTGCATTTCATAATTCTTAGAAAACATGTTACAAGTACAATTTATTAGAGAAAACAAAGAAACTGTTTTAGCGGGTTTGGCAAAACGTAATTTTGCAAATGCAGAAGCCATCGTTACACGAGTTTTAACAGCGGATGAAAATAGAAGAGCTACACAAGTTTCTATGGATGACATTTTAGCTGAATCTAATAAATTATCTAAAGAAATTGGTGGGTTTTTTAAATCTGGTGAAGTACAAAAAGCAAATCTTTTAAAAGAAAAAACAGGGCAACTAAAAGAACAATCTAAAAAATTAGTTGAAAAGTTAAATGACTTTGCTGAAGAGTTACAGAACCTGTTGTTTCAAATACCTAACATTCCGCATGCTTCTGTAAAAGCAGGAAGTTCTGAAGATGACAATGAAAATATTTTTAGCGAAGGAATTATTCCTGATTTAGGTGAAAATGCTTTGCCGCATTGGGAATTAGCAAAAAAATATGATATTATAGATTTTGAATTGGGTACAAAAATTACGGGTGCTGGTTTTCCTGTATACAAAGGAAAAGGTGCAAGACTGCAGCGTGCTTTAATTAATTATTTTTTAGATAAAAACATAGCAGCTGGTTATAAAGAATACCAGGTTCCACATTTAGTGAACACAGCATCTGCAACTGCAACCGGGCAATTACCAGATAAAGAAGGGCAAATGTATCATTCTAATGAAGATGATTTATATTTAATTCCAACTGCCGAAATACCAATTACAAACATGTTTCGTGGTAATTTGGTTCAAGAATCTGACTTTCCTATTTGTTGCACAGGCTATACTCCTTGTTTCAGAAGAGAAGCGGGAAGTTATGGTGCACATGTTAGGGGTTTAAATAGATTGCATCAATTTGATAAAGTTGAAATTGTTAGGATTGAGCACCCAGATAATTCTTACCACGCGTTAAGTGGAATGGTAGAACATATTAAAGACATCTTAAGGGAATTAAAGTTACCGTATAGAATTTTGCGCTTGTGTGGAGGCGATACTGGTTTTACTGCTGCCTTAACGTTCGATTTTGAATTGTTCTCTACAGCACAAGACCGCTGGTTAGAAATTAGTTCTGCATCTAATTTTGAAACCTTTCAAGCAAACAGATTAAAGCTTCGTTTTAAAAACAAACACGGAAAAAGTGAATTTGCACACACATTAAATGGCAGCTCTTTAGCTTTACCACGTGTGTTAGCTGGGATTTTAGAAAACTATCAAACAGCAGACGGAATTAAAATACCAGATGTACTAGTACCTTATTGTGGGTTTGATACCATTTCATAAATAATTTTTAGTTCTTGTTATTCGTAATCAATCTAAACCCATAAACTAATAACGTTTTTTTTCGGATGGAAAACACTAATTAGAAGCCACAACAGTCATCAGCTTTTTATATTTATTCATTTTTACAAGTGCCTTTAAATACGCACTTATTTGTCCGTTTTTCATAAATGTAATTCCATTACTTTTTGTGGTTGCATATTGTGCTTGTAAAGTGCTCATAACGTAAAAATTTAATGTGTTTCTCATAGGAAAGGCAATATTAGTGCCAAAGAAATATAAAAGGAATTAAAATACGATTGGTTTAACAATAATTTAAAGTGTTTCTTGAGTATCTTTGAATTTCATGAGGAATCTCTTTGTTTTTATTTTAATAGCTATTAGTAGCTCGAGTATTGCTCAAAATACTAATGAAAAAATAATACAGAATAATTACCTTCTAGCTGAAAATTATTACAGAGAAAATGCCTTTGAAAAAGCAACGTTCCTTTATAAAGAACTATATGATAACAGCCCTTTTAATACAAACTATCTAGAAAGGTTAATTTCGTGTTACCAGGAAACAGACCGGTTTTTAATTGCCGAGAAATTGCTTAAAAATAAAATAAAAACCAATAAAAATCATAGTTATCTTTATGTATACTTGGGCTACAATTACGAAAAACAACAACTAAAAGATGCGGCGGAAATAAATTATAAAATTGCGCTAACTTCCTTAAACAAAAGCACTATTTATGCGGCTGTAATTGGTGGTCTTTTTAAAGAATATAATTTATTAGACAATGCTATTTTAGCCTATGAAAAAGCAATGCAAATTAATAAAAATGCAAATTATATTTTTCAAATTGCCGAGATTTACGGAGAAAAAGGTAATTATAAAAAAATGTTTGAATCCTATGTTGAGATAGTTGACAGCAATGATCGATATTTTAATATAATACAAAGATATGCCAGCAAATATATTACAGAAGATTCTGAAAACGAGGCCAATATTTTATTTAGAAAAGCACTTTTAAAAAAATCTGCCAGTAAGCCTAAAGATGTCTGGAATGTTTTACTTAGCTGGTTGTTTACTCAGCAAAAAGACTATACAAAAGCGCTCATTCAAGAAAAGGCTTTGTTCCAAAGAAAACAAGAAGATTTAAGCGCCGTATTTACCGTCGGAAAAACAGCATTTGAGAACAACGCTTTTGATACTTCTAAGAAATGTTTCAATTTTGTTGTTGAAAAATCAAATACAAAAAGCGAGATAATTAATGCCAATTTATACCTAACTAAAATAGCGGTTGCCACTAAAAGTCCTGAGACAAAAAAGTTGTTTTCAAGTATTTTTAAACGTTTTGGAAAGAATGCTGCTACTATTACAATACAAGTAGGGTACGCTGATTTTTTAACCTTCTATGAGAATAAACCAACAGAGGCAATTATTGTTTTAAAAAAGGCTCTTTTGTATGCAAATTCTAAATTTGATAAAGCTAGAATTAAACTAAAGCTAGGAGATGTTTTAGTTTTTACTGGAAAATTTAACACCGCCCTTATTTATTTTTCACAAATACAAACGCAATTAAAAAACCACGAACTGGCGCAAGAGGCACGTTTTAAAATTGCACAAACTAGTTATTTTAAAGGAGACTTTGATTGGGCAAAAGCACAGTTGAAAATACTGAAAAGCGCTACAACACAATTAATTGCAAATGATGCAGTCGCATTATATTTAAAAATATCAGATAATGAACCTGTAGACTCTATCCCTTCTGGCTTAAAGCAACTAGCTAAAGCAGAACTACTAGCGTTTCAAAATAAAAATAATGCAGCATTAAATGAATTAAATAATCT
>CAJXAS010000026.1 GCA_913050305.1 uncultured Polaribacter sp.
GAAAATATTGGTTTAGAAGATGTTGGAATTATTGTTGACAGAGATAAAATTTTAGTGAATGATTTTTACCAAACAAACATCCCTGGATATTATGCCATTGGAGACATTGTTCCTGGACAAGCTTTGGCACACGTTGCTTCTGCAGAGGGAATTACATGTGTAGAAAAATTAGCTGGTTTGCATACAGAACCAATTGATTATGGAAACGTTCCTGGTTGTACATATGCAACTCCAGAAATTGCATCTGTTGGAATGACAGAAGCAAAAGCTAGAGAAGCTGGTTACGAATTAAAGGTTGGTAAATTTCCTTTTTCTGCTTCTGGTAAAGCTACTGCAGCCGGCACAAAAGACGGTTTTGTTAAAGTAATTTTTGATGCGAAATATGGTGAATGGTTAGGTTGCCATATGATTGGTGCCGGAGTTACAGACATGATTGCAGAAGCAGTTTTAGGACGTAAATTAGAAACAACTGGTCATGAAGTTTTAAAGACAATTCATCCACACCCAACAATGAGTGAGGCGGTTATGGAAGCAGTTGCAGATGCTTATGACGAAGTTATTCATTTATAAAATTTTATCCTTAGAAAAGCTCGTTATGGTTTCTCTATAATTTAATAAATTCAAAAAAAAACCGAAGCACATTGCTTCGGTTTTTTTTTGAATTTATATAAAGAGGCAGTTAAAAAATTATTCAGAAATGCTTCCTTGTAATGAAAATAATACTAAAATCTCCAACAAGCAATTCTAGTTACTTTGTTTCCTTGGCTCATAGGAATTACTTTAAACTCTATGGCACCCAATTTTTCTGAAGACTTCTGTAAACTTTTTATATTTTCTTTTTTAGAGACTAAACTTGTAAACCAAGTACTCTGTGTTTTAAACAAAGAGCTTTCATATAAATAATTGTGCAAAAACGCTTTCTCTCCTCCAACGTACCACAATTCATTGTTATTACCAGAAAAATTTCTTACCGTGTTATTTCCTAAGTTTTTGTTTTTACGCTTATTTGCTCCCTGTGCCTCTTCTGCCGATTTAAAAAATGGCGGATTACACATTATCGCAGAAAAAGAGTCTCCGTCTTTTAAAATTCCTTTTAAGATGTTATTTTCGTCAGATTGTTGACGTAATTCTATTTGATCTCTTAATTTATTATCATCTATAATGTCTTGTGCAGTATCTAAAGATTCAAAATCTATATCTGAGGCAACAAAATTCCAATTATACTCTGCAACTCCTAATAGCGGATAAATACAGGTTGCTCCTGTTCCAATGTCTAAAACAGTTATTTTTTCTTCAGAAGAAATTAAATCATTCAAATAATGAATATAATCTAACCTACCAGGAATTGGCGGACATAAATTTTGTTTAGGAAAATCCCAAATCGCAATTTTATCATAAGAAAATAACAAAGCCTTATTCAATTCTTTTACTGCCTCCGGATTTGAAAAATCGATGGTAATTACATCAAACTGACTCTTAGCAACAAAGGGTTTTAATTTTGGATTTATCTTGATTAAAGCATCAAAATCGTATCCTTTGTTAAATTTATTTTTGGGGTGTAAGTTCTTTTCTTTCATGATATAGTGTATCGTTGCAAAACCTGAAATTCAGGAAGTAATATTCGTTGGTAAAATTACTGTTTATTTTTAGATTGCCACCTTATTCTTGCTCACAATGCTGCATAAAGACAATATTATGCAGCACTGCTTCCTAATTACAATGAATTTTACCCACTTAAAGAATAAATACTACAATTCTAAAATAGTAAACGCTAAATCTAAAGGTTTTAAAGATTCTTTTAATGCTTGTATAAAATCATCTCCGAATGCCAAATAGTATTCCGAAAAGTTACGCTGCCTTTCTTCTAGGCTCTGGTTTGGTAAGAGTTCATTTTGAAGTTCCGTAATTCTTTCAACCAAATCTTTTTGTCTCCTTTTTTCTGCAATGATTAATCTCTTTTGAAGACTTTCTAATCCCTTTACTTGTTTTCTTTCTTGCGCATTTACAGCATTCACAAAAGAAATATCTGTCTTTTTAGCTACCTCTTTTAATTCAGAAAATTGACTTTCTAAAAATTTAATTTTTTCTTTAAAATTGATTTTTATCGCTGTATTTTCAAGCACCTTTTTAGACAGTAATTTGTGCTGTTTTAAAAAGAGTTCTTCGTGAGAAATACCTAAATTACGTAACTTTTTTTGCTGTTTTTGTGAAACTACTTGTATAGAATTCCGCAACAATAAAATAGGAAAAGGAATCTTTACTTTCTCGAAATAAGCCTTCAACTCAAACCAATATGCGATTTCTCCACCACCACCTAAATAGCAAATATTTGGTAAAACAACTTCTTGGTATAAAGGCCTCATAATTACATTCGGAGAAAAATCTAACGAATTCTCTTCCACCGCTTTTAAAATCTCACTTTTAGAAAATGTAATTGATGTATTGTTTACTTTATAAATTCCATTTTCAAAAACAATGCGTTCCCTTGAGTTTTTACTCAAATAAAACAAATTAATCTCTCTTGGATTTACCTGAATCTTATAATTTTCTTTAAGACTATTTATGGTTTTTGATACTTGTTTGTATGAAGTTTGATTTTCTAATTCGTCCTTTATAAACGGAATAAAAAGTTGTTTTAGCGCCGCATCATCTCCGTCTATAATTAGTAGACCATATTCCTTAAATAGCTCATTTGCTATATAACGGGTTGCATCTGCTAGATTATTGTGCTCTAAGTATCCTTTAGAAAATAATTCTTTTAAATATGTAGCATTTTTAGAACTCCCTAATTGTGTAGCAAAAACGTCTAAAACTGCATCTAGACCTTCTGTAGAAAATCGCCCTACAGCTCCGCCATCAGTTCTATTCCATTGTACTTTTTTTCCTTCAAAATTAAAATAATTAATTTCATCAAAATCATGATCTTCTGTTGCCATCCAATACACTGGCACAAAGTTTTTATCAGTATACTTTTGAGAGAGTTCCTCTGCTAAATTGATAGCACAAATAATTTTATATAGAAAATACAAAGGACCTGTAAACAAGTTTAATTGGTGCCCTGTTGTTATTGTAAACGTATTTTTTAATTTTAATAATTCAATGTTTTCTTGCGTTTTGTCAGAGACCTCAACATTTGCATACTGCTTTTTTAAAGCTCCCACTAAAACCAATCTCGACTGCAAACTGTGGGCATTTTCTTTCTCTTCAATTTGATTGTGAAAACCAAGATTGTTTGGAAAATTGTTGTAAAACGATTGTATTGTCTCTTTTTGCTCCAAATAATCAAGCATTGTTGTAGAGAAAAAACCAGTATCTTTAAATGGAATCTGTGTTACTTTCATCATTAAATAAAACTTTTTTTACAACAAGCTGTTTTTGACATATCGTTTATTGAGTGCTTAAATTTTTTATAAAAATACAAATATTTTATCTTTGTCGTTCACTTCATTTTAATCTAACAAACTTTTAACAGGTTCTATAATTAAGAGCCTAAAAAAGTAAAAATATATTCTTACTTTTACTTTTCTAATTAAATATTTATATGAAAATTAAAGCAACTCTACTTGTTCTTGTTTTATTTGCAGGAACTCTATATTCTCAATCAATTCAGTCTCCATCAGAATTTTTAGGGTATGAGATTGGCACTCGCTATACAAAACACCATAAAGTAGTAGACTATTTTAAATATGTAAGCACTGCTTTAGGAAATGTAAAGTTAGAAAAATATGGTGAAACAAATGAACATAGACCTTTGTATGTGACTTATATTTCATCTCAAAAAAATATTACAAACTTAGAAAGTATTAGAAAAGAGAATCTTTCACAAACAGGTATTATTGCGGGAAACGCATCGAATAAGAAAGCTATTGTTTGGTTAAGTTATAATGTACATGGAAATGAAGCTTCTAGCACAGAGGCAGCAATGTTAACTTTATATGAGTTATTAACCAACAAAGAAGTTTGGTTAGAAAATACAGTAGTTATTCTAGACCCGTGTATCAATCCTGATGGTAGGGACCGTTATGTAAACTGGTTCAATCAAGTCAAAAGTACGCCGTATAATGTAGATCAGAACGCTAAAGAACACTCAGAGCCTTGGCCTGGTGGAAGACCAAATCATTATTTATTTGATTTAAATAGAGATTGGGCTTGGGTTACACAAGTAGAATCTCAACAAAGAATTGCTATTTACAATAAATGGATGCCACATATTCATGTAGATTTTCACGAACAAGGCATTAATAACCCATACTACTTTGCACCAGCTGCAGAACCTTTTCATGAAATTATTACAGATTGGCAACGAAATTTTCAAACACAAATAGGAAAAAACCATGCGCGTTATTTTGACAAAGAAGGTTGGCTGTATTTTACAAAAGAAAGTTTTGATTTGTTATATCCTAGTTATGGTGATACCTACCCAACATATATGGGCGCTATTGGTATGACTTATGAGCAAGCTGGACATGGACGTGCAGGCTTAGGAATACAAACAGATGAAGGTGAAATTTTAACTTTAAAAGATAGAGCAATTCATCACATGACAACAGGTTTGTCTACCGTAGAAATTGCTTCTCAGAATGCTGAAAAATTAAATATTGAGTTCAAGAAATTCTTTGATAATTCTAATTTAAATTACAAAAGTTATGTTTTAAAGAATGAGAATGAGGATAAAATGAACCGTCTTAAAAAATTATTAGACACCCATGAAATTAGGTATGAAAATGCAAAAAAAGGAACGGTAAAAGGATATAATTACAGCAATCAATTAACTAATAAGTTTGCTGTTAATAATACCGATTTAGTAGTGCATACCAATCAGCCAAAAGGTAAAATGGTAAAGGTTTTATTTGAACCAAATGCAAAATTAGCCGATTCTTTAACCTATGATATTACTGCTTGGTCTTTGCCATATGCTCATGGTTTAAATGCTATTGCATCTAAAAATAGTGTGAATTCTAATGAAGGTAAACCAAAAAAAACAATTACAAATACCATTGATACAAAAGCATATGCATACCTTTCTAAATGGAATAGCATAGATGATGCTACTTTTTTAGGGGCTTTACTGCAACACAACATCATACCTCGATTTACTGAAAAAGTATTTTCTACAAAGGGTACTTCTTTTAATGAAGGAACTTTAATCATTTTAAGGAATGATAATAAAAGTAAAGGTTTCGATAAAAAATTAATTAGCATTGCAAATGAACACCAACGAGTTTTAACAGCTGTTTCAACAGGATTTTCTGAAACGGGTGTAGATTTTGGCTCGTATTCTGTAAAACCAATTAACAAACAAAAAATTGCCGTAGTTTCTGGTAAGGCAACCTCTTCTTTAAGTTTTGGTGAAGTTTGGCATTTCTTTGAAACACAATTACAATATCCAATTACTAATATAAATTCTGGTGATTTTAGACGTACAAATTTAAGTACATATGACGTACTTATTTTGCCGAGTGGAGATTATAGTGATATGCTAAACAAAATAAACTTAACGAAAGTAAAAAAATGGACCCGCGCAGGTGGAACTTTAATTGCCATTGGAAACGCTTTACAAAGTTTTGCAGATACAGATGATTTCGCTTTAAAAACAAAAAAACCTGAAGAAAATAAAGACAGTATTTCAGATAATTTAACGCTATTTTCAGATAGAGAACGCGAAAGTGTTGCAGATTTAATTACAGGAAGTATATTTAAAGGAACTTTAGATAATTCCCATCCATTGGCTTTTGGTTATGGCAAAAATTATTTTTCGTTAAAACTAAGCGGAACTTCTTACAATTACTTAAAAGAAGGATATAATGTTGGATACTTTAATGAAGATACTAAAAACGTATCTGGTTATGCAGGCAGTAAAGCTAGAAAAGAAGTGCCAACATCTTTACTATTTGGTGAAGAACCAATGGGACGTGGAAGTATAATTTATATGGTAGACAATCCGTTATTTAGATCTTTTTGGGAAAACGGAAAACTATTTGTTGCCAATGCTGTTTTCTTATTGAATTCTGATATACTGAAATAAGAAATTATTTAATACAATACCTATAAAAAAACCACTCAGAAGAGTGGTTTTTTTATAGGTATTTAGCTAATTTTTCTTTTGATTTAAAGAAGTAGGTCTCTCTTGTTTTTTAACAGGTGTTCCATACAAATCGTAATCTCCAGCTTCATGAATTTCAATATCAATAAACTCACCAATTTTCACATAATGTTCTCTAGCATCTACTAAAACGTCATTATCTACATCTGGCGAATCAGATTCTGTTCTTCCGTAGAAATATTCTCCGTCTTTTCTATCAAATAAGCATCTAAAGGTTTTCCCTATTTTGGCCTGATTCAGTTCCCAAGAAATTTGAGACTGTACTTCCATAATTTCATTGACTCTTTTAAACTTTACTTCTGCAGGCACATCATCTTCTAAAACATACGCACCTGTATTTTCTTCGTGAGAATACTCAAAAGCACCCAAACGCTCAAAACGCATTTCTTCTACCCAATCTTTTAATTCTTGAAACATTGCTTCCGTTTCACCGGGATATCCAACAATTAAAGTAGTTCTTATAGCCATTTTAGGCACAGCTTCTCTAAACTTATAAATTAAAGCTGTTGTCTTCTCGTGCGTTGTCCCGCGCTTCATAGACTTTAACAACTCTGTATTAATATGTTGTAACGGAATATCTAAGTAATTACATACTTTAGGTTCACGTTTCATAACATCTAAAACATCCATAGGAAAACCAGTAGGAAATGCATAATGCATTCGAATCCATTCAATACCCTCTACTTTAGCCAAGGCTTCTAATAATTGAGCCAGCGCCCTTTTCTTATAAATATCTAAACCGTAATAAGTTAAATCTTGTGCAATTAACATTACTTCTTTAATCCCTTTTTCAGCTAATTTTGTAGCTTCAGTAACAATATCTTCTATCGGAGTAGAAACGTGTTTTCCTCTCATTAAAGGAATTGCACAAAACGAACAAGGTCTATCACAACCTTCTGCAATTTTTAAATATGCATAATGTTTTGGTGTTGTGGTTAGGCGCTCCCCAATTAACTCATGTTTGTAATCTGCTTCTAAAACCTTCAATAAATTAGGCAAATCATGTGTTCCAAAATACTGATCTACATTCGGAATTTCTTTTTCTAAGTCTGGCTTGTAACGTTCACTTAAACACCCCGAAACAAATACTTTATCAATTTCACCCGCTTCTTTTCTTTTAGCATAGTGTAAGATAGTATCAATACTTTCTTCTTTGGCTTTTCCTATAAATCCGCAGGTATTAATTACTACAATATTTCCGTCATCTTCTGGATCTTCATGCACTACGTTTTTACCATTTGCTTTTAACTGTCCCATTAACACTTCACTATCGTAAATGTTCTTAGAGCATCCTAAAGTAACAACGTTAATCTTATTTTGTTTAATGGTTTTTGTACGCATATTTATGTTTTTAGCCTAATGCTCAGAGCTTTGGACCGTCTGTTCTGTATTCTTGTTTAAAGATTGCAAAAATAGTGCTTTTTAAACGATTGGTATTCTTTCTATTGATAGTTTTTAGGCAATTTTATAAATATTAAAAATAAGTAAATGATATACAACCTAAAATAGAATTTATTTGAGTGAAGCCTTTCTGCCCAAAAAAATATAACTTCGCTGAATATAAACCCAAATTGTTAAAACCAAAGGGCAGTAATTTTTAAGTTCACTGAACGTTTATTTTATGAAAGAAAAGAAATACATTATATTAATTGTATTGCTATTAAATAGTATTTTATTAATTGGGCAAACGGACTCTAGTCTAGATAAGATCTTCAGAAATAGTTATGGTGTATTTGAATTACAGCGCCTACCAAACGGAATGTATCGTGATTCAAAACTTTTTACAGGAACCGATTATCACCCGATATCTATAAGTAATACTGGCATGGGGTTAATTGCTTTGTGTATTGCAGATGCTATGGGATGGGAAAGTGATGCTAAATCTAAAATAATAAAAACACTCGCTTCCATAAACGGAAATACTGCAGGGTTTCAACCCGATAGAACACCTAATGGCTACTTCAGACATTTTATAAACGTAACTACTGGCGATCAAGAATGGGATTCAGAATATAGTACAATAGACACTGCTATTTTAATGGCTGGAGCATTATTTGCTGAAAAATATTTTAATGATACTAATGTGTCAAGCAGTGTTCATAATTTATTGAAATCAATTGATTTTATAGCTGCTATAGCAGATGACACCACTGGAAAAATATACTTAAGTATAGATGCTTTTGGTCAAGGCTTAAATAATTCAATTACTAGCCCTTATAGCGAATATATGCTTGTTGCTTGGCTTGCAAAAAATACAGGTAATGATGTGAATAAAATAGCAGAAAATTTATGGAATAACTTTTACAGCAATCCTTCTAACTTACCAAAGATAAATTATGAAAACATTAATTTATTAACAGATAGTACTACTCGCTTTTTATCTAGCTTTGTACACCAATTTAATTATTATTTATGTAACTATTTTACAACCTCAACAGCATATTTAAATTACTTTAAAAATTCATTGACAGCTGACAAAGCATGGTGGAATAATGTGGATAGTTCTTCTTCTGAATGGGGATTAGGTGCAGGTAGTTCCATTTCAACGTCATACCATGCAGATGCCATAAATAATAATCCAGATGTCATAGTTTCTCCACATATTATTGCTGGATATATACCTATAAATTTAAGTTCTAAAAATGATTTAATTTATTTATGGAACAATAATCTTGGAACATACAATCTACCATCTGCTAACAGTGCTAAAGTTTTATGGAGATATAGTAAAATAAACAGCACATGGATGCCTAATGAAATTATTGGAGTTGATTATGCCTTAATGCTTTTTGGTATTTCTGTTTTACCTGAATATTTAGGTGCACGTTTTTTTGAAAAATATAATGATTATTTTACAGGAACAAATCTTGGAGTTATTGATAGTAATTTTAAAAATAATATAGCTGTATATCCCAATCCCACAAGCGGTTTTGTGAAAATTGATTTAAGTGAGGTTGAAACCTCTTTTTCGATTTATATTAGCGATTTAACTGGAAAATTAGTGTACGAATCAAAACACAATAAAACAAAAATATTAGAAATAGACTTAAACATTCAACCCGGTATTTATTTTTTGAATATTAACTCAAAAAATAAAACAATAGCAAAGAAGTTAATAATAAATTAATATTTACTTTTAGTAACTTACTTAAAAACAGAATCAAAAATTAAGATCTAAATTGGAATACAGGCGATAAAAAAATCTCCCAAGTAAGAGTTGTTTTTATATATTTTAAAATATAAATCTTACTTAAAAAAAGAATCTACAAACTCATGTTTATTAAAAACTTGTAAATCGTCTATACCTTCTCCTACTCCAATATATTTAACAGGTATTTTAAACTGATCTGAAATACCAATTACAACACCACCCTTTGCAGTGCCGTCTAACTTGGTCACTGCCAAAGAAGTTACTTCTGTTGCAAGTGTAAAGTGTTTTGCTTGCTCAAATGCATTCTGACCCGTAGAACCATCTAATACTAATAAAACTTCGTGTGGTGCATCTGTAATTACTTTTTGCATTACGCGCTTAATTTTGGTCAATTCATTCATTAAATTAACCTTATTATGCAATCTACCAGCAGTATCTATAATAACAACATCTGCATTTTGTTTTACTGCAGATGTCAAAGTATCAAATGCAACAGAAGCAGGGTCTGAGCCCATCTCTTGCCGCACAATTGGAACATCTGTTCTGTCTGCCCAAATTTGCAATTGATCTATTGCTGCTGCTCTAAAAGTATCTGCAGCTCCTAGAACAACATTTAATCCTTGTTTTTTAAATTGACTTGCCAGTTTCCCTATTGTAGTAGTTTTACCAACTCCATTAACCCCAACGACCATAATAACGTAAGGTGTGTTACTTTTTGGAACATTAAACTCAGTTTCATTGCCTAGATTAGTTTCAGAAAGTAAACCAGCAATCTCTTCTCTAAGAATTGCGTTTAATGCTTCTGTGCCAACATATTTATCTATAGCAACTCTAGCCTCTATTCTTTTGATAATTTTCAAGGTAGTATTTACCCCAACGTCAGAAGCTACTAAAACCTCTTCTAAATTATCTAGAACATCTTCATCTACAGTCGCTTTTCCTGCAACTGCTTTTGTTAATTTATCGAAAAAATTAGTTTTAGTTTTTTCTAAACCTTTGTCTAATGTTTCCTTTTTTTCTTTCGAAAATATTTTTTTAAAAAAACTCATTTATATGTTTTATACAATGCAAATAACCTGTTAAAAAACATACTATTTGCTGGGTTGAATCAAATTATCACTTCAAATTATTTAACTTAGAGCACCTCTGTTTTCGACAGTCAAAATTACCAAAGGAAGTAAAAAAACTACTTCACATTAACTACCGTAAAAAAAACTACTTACAGCCTGGAAAAAACTCTAAGTGCAAACTTTTGGATAATGTTCAAAAATACGGAATAATAGGGCACAAAAAAAACTACTTTCTAAAATAGAAAGTAGTTTAAATATTTTGTGAAGTAAATATTACTTTTTAGCTAAAAAGCCATCTACTTTTTCTGGTTGCATGATTGCTTCTACAAAAGTGTAAGCTCCTGTTTTTGGAGATTTAATCATTTTTATAGCTTTACTTAATCTCTTTGAAGAAGTTTGTAAAGATGCTACTGTTTTCTTTGCCATTGTCTAAATGTTTTAAATCTATATGCTCTTTTCTGAGTTCTAGATATTTTAATTATTTAATTTCTTTGTGAACAGTCATTTTATTAAGGATAGAGTTAAATTTCTTAATCTCCATTCTATCAGGACTGTTTTTCTTGTTCTTAGTTGTAATGTATCTAGAAGTACCTGGTTTCCCAGTTCCTTTATGCTCTGTACATTCTAATATTACTTGAACTCTATTACCTTTTTTTGCCATCTCTGTATAATTTTAATCTGCTTGAGCTTATTTAGTTAAAAATCCGTTAACTCTCGCTTCTTTCATAACTGCAGAAATTCCTTTCTTGTTAATATTTTTTAAAGCAGATGCAGATACTTTTAAAGTAACCCATTTATCTTCTTCTGGAATGAAAAAACGCTTGGTCATTAGATTAGCGTCAAACTTTCTCTTTGTTCTATTCAAAGCGTGAGAAACATTGTTCCCAACCATTGCTTTTTTTCCTGTTAATTCACAAACTCTAGACATCTTTTCGACAGTATTTATTTTTGTTATCTCTAAACGAGGTGCAAATCTACATATAATTCTAATTCTGAACAAAACAATTTAATAAATTTTTAAAGAATTTCTCTTTGTAAAATTTCTAGTGATTTACTCACAGTTCTATTGATTACTTTTTCTCTTGGCTGACCAAAATTAAATTCTTCTACAACTTCCTTAGAATCACTTACTAATGCAATAAAAATAGTTCCTAAACTCTTATCGTTCTTATCTGTGGTGGGTCCTGCATTTCCAGTAACTGCAATTGCATAATTTGTTTGTAGCTTTTCTTTTGCGCCTCTTGCCATCTCTAAAGCCACCTCTTTACTTACAACAGAATGCTTTTCTATAGTCTTTGCAGACACGTTTAGCATACTTATTTTAGTTGCTGCAGTATACGTCACAAAACTTCCTTTATAGTAAGCAGATGCACCAGCTATAGAAACAAGTGTAGCTGCAATTTTCCCGCCAGTTAAGCTTTCTGCGGTACAGATGGTTTTATTTTTTGCTTTTAACAATGCTCCTACTCTTTTTTCTAATGAAGCATCATCATCTAAACCTGTAATAATTTCTGGAATTAACTGATAAACTTCCGCAACTGCTGCATCTAATAATGCATCTAAGACTGCTTTATCTTCTCCTTTCCCAGACAAGCGCAAACGCACTCTACCGAAAGAAGGTAAATAGGCTAACTTAACTACTGACGGTAAATTATTCTCAAAATCTTCTATTCTTTCGGCAATAGTACTTTCTCCTTGACCATAGGTCATAATTGTCTTATGAATAATGAATGGTAATTTAAATTGTTGCTGAATTCTAGGCAACACTTCAGAAGTAATTAGTCCTTTCATCTCATAAGGAACCCCAGGAAGCGAAACAAAAACGGTTTCATTCTCATAAAACCACATACCTGGCGCTGTCCCAAAACTATTTTTTAAAAGTGTTGCTTTTGAAGGTAAATTTGCTTGTGTTCTTTGAATTTCTCGAAAAGGATGGTTCATTTTTTTAAACAAACCTTTAATGTGATCTATAACTTCTTGGTATACTATTATCTCAGTATCATTAAAGAATTCTGCAATTGTCTTTTTAGTAATATCGTCTTTTGTTGGCCCTAAGCCACCTGTAATAATTACAATATCTACACGCTCTTGCGCTTCTTTAAAAGCGTTTAAAATATGTTGTTTATCGTCTTGAATAGAGGTTATCTGATACACTGAAACGCCTATTTTATTTAATTCTTTGCCAATCCATTGTGAATTGGTATCTATAATTTGTCCAATTAGGATCTCATCTCCTATGGTTATAATTTCTGCTTTCATACTGCTACACTGATTTCAAATTTCAGATTTCTAAATCCCAAGATTTCGGGATTAAAAACCCATAAAGTCTTCCTTTATTATTTCACTCTAATGCTAAACGCTTCTTTACCTTCAATAACACCTCTTAAAGTATCATTTTCAACAACTTTACCCACACCTGCAGGTGTTCCTGTAAAAATAACATCGCCCTTTTTTAAGGTGAAATACTGAGAGACATAAGAGATTAACTCATCTGTTTTCCATAACATTGCGTTGGTATTTCCGTCCTGCACAAGGGTATCGTTCTTTAATAACTGAAATTTTAAATTGTCTAAATCGAATTGTTCCTTGGGGTAAAACTCGCCAACAACTGCACTTCCGTCAAATGCTTTCGCTTTCTCCCAAGGTAACCCTTTTTCTTTGCACTTTGCTTGCACATCTCTTGCCGTAAAATCAATTCCTAAACCAATTTCGTCATAATATTTGTGTGCAAACTTTGCATCAATATGCTTTCCTACTTTATTTAT